>JADFIX010000229.1 GCA_022566435.1 Planctomycetota bacterium | reverse complement strand
TCGCGCCGGTGCCAATCGGCTTGCTTTCGTTTTCTTCATCGTGACGCTTGCCGGCTGGTCGTTGGAGATTCACCATGTCGCTTCACTCTTTGGGGAATTCTCTCGGCTTGTCATATTTACTGGGTGGGCGATGCTCGTCTCGACGACGGTTTGGCTTCTCTACGTGGGGTTGGAACCGTACGTTCGGCGTCGTTGGCCTCAGGTGCTCATCGGGTGGTCGCGTCTTTTGTCCGGGCGATTTCGCGATCCACTTGTCGGGCGAGACGTTCTGATCGGAGGTGCAACCGCGATCCTCGCCGGTGCGGTTGATCGGGTTTCAGACGTTATCCTCGCAAGCGCGGGAGCGCCGCCGGACGCCCCGGCGTCGGGTGGGCTCGTGACGCTGCTGGGGGCAAGGTATCTGCTGGGTTCGCTACTCGACATCTCAGCTACCTGGTTTGCGCTCTTCTTGTTGTTCATGCTGTTCTCCCTGCGGGTCGTTTTGCGTCGCGAGTGGCTCGCTGTGATTGCGCTTTTGGTGATCTTTTCCGTACCGAATCTCCTAAACGTGGGGCCGGGCTTCACGATGCAACAGGCGGTGCTCAAACAAGCGCTGAATGCGATCGGGCTCGCAATCTTGGTGCTGCTACTCGTCCGATTCGGGCTCTTGTCCATGCTTTCGTTCATGCTGATAGGCGGTCTCCTGAATCGATTCCACTTAACGTTCGATCCGTCTGTTTGGTATTCGGGAACGACCTTCGTCGTCTTCGCGTTGGTCGTCGGCATTTACGGATTCGCCTGCCACACCGCGTTGGCAGGGCGATCGCTGTTCAAGGACGAGATGCTCGACGGGTGAGCGGAAGAACTTCCTCCTCGAGAGTGAATCACCCATTCTAGCCTGAAGTTTACTCGCGGATCGGTTCGCCTCGACGGTAGTGCTTGAGTTGCTCGACCAGGCGAACGCGCTTCGACTCGGGAACGAGAATACTCTCATCCGCGAGCGTCTGCTCGACTAGCTGTACCGCGGCCGCGAAGTCGCCGGTTTCCGCGAGGGCGGCTGCGAGAGCCTCGCGAATGGAGGCCAGCACCGGCTGGCCCGGCTGATTGACCGAGCGCGCGATTCGTAATGCACGAGTACCGTCGCGAAGTTCGTCGTTCGAGCAAGTCGCCAGGACCCAAGCGAGCTTGGCGGTGAGCGCCGGATGGTCGGGAAGAAGCCGGAGGCCCTCTTCAAGCGTCGCAATGGCGTCCTGTGGTTTGCGATCGCGGAGCAGAAGAATGCTCAACCTCAATCGTGCCAGGGCGAGGTCCGGTTGAATCTTGATGGCCGTCTCGAGCAGGGCGGCGGCCTCGCTCTCTCGATCTTCACCAGCCAGAAAACCGGCCAACGAGACATACACGAACCCGTTGTTCGGATCGACCTCCAGGGCGCGGCGGAAAAGCGCTTCCGCTTCGTCGTTCTTTCCCAGCCGCGTTTTGACAAACGCCAAATCGGTGAGCCGGATCACATCGGCCGGGCGGATGTATAGCGCCGTCTCGTAGTGTTTCTCGGCGGTCAGAAAATCGCCCAATTCGGACGAACTGCGGGCCACGGCAATGTGCGCTGCCCGATTGCCGGGCAGGATTCGCAGTGCTTCATAGGCGTGCTTTCGGCCGAGTTCAAACTCGTTACCCCTATTGTATGCCGAGGCGAGATTGGCGTGGGCCGAGCCGGTGTCCGGTGCTTGTTCAATGACCGCATGCCACAGCGTAAGGGAGTCATGCCAGATGCACGTTTGCGCCCGCGATGCAAGAATTAAGAAGGCGACCGCCAGAAACGCACCGCCCAGGACCACGCCGCGCGCGAAAACTTGCTGCAAATGTCGCGATGCCAGGGCCTTCGCGAATCCGGCGCCGGCGAGAACGGCCCACGGCATGCATGAAAGATAGCTGTATCGGTCGGCGACGATCTGTTGGCCGCTCTGTGCGAAACCGAGAATCGGGAGGAGCAGGATGAGATAGACAAGCCACGCAAAGAGCCACGCGGGGTGCTGCTTGCGGAAACGCCAGACACCAACGGTGATAACCAACGCGAGCATGGCGGACCACACGTTGGCCGCATCAAACGCCGTGCCATGCGGATCTTGTTCATAGAGTGGAATCAACCCGACGGGAAAAAGGGACGCCCTCAGATAGAAGATGATGCCGTAGAACGCCTGTCCGATTCGGAGGCCCAACGGGTGGTCGGCCATGGTGCGTAGCGCACCCGACTCCAACTGAGCTCGAAGCGCCAGGCCGGCGACAATAGCCGCCGGTACCAGGAAGTATAGTTTCTCGATCAGCAAGAACCGCAGCGTTCGTGTCTGCGGCTTGGATGATGACGCGCTCGTACGTCTCAGCGGAAAGTAGTCCAGAATGAGCAGGACGACCGGGACGGTGATCGCGGACGCCTTGGAAAGTAGGGACAGGGAGTAGCACAGCACCGCGAGCCCGAGCATGATGCCGTAGCGTTTGCCACGAGGTGCGGCGGTCATCTTCAAATAAAAACACAAGGCGGCCATCAGCCAGACGGCGCTCAGAACGTCGCGCCGCTCGGTGGCCCATGCCACGGACTCGACGCGCAGCGGATGGACGCTAAACAAAAGGGCAGCCGCCAGAGCTCCGAGGTTGCGGCTCGCGTCGGGTAATAGCGGCAGCGCGATGGCCAATAGTCGCCGAACCAGAAAGAACAGCAGAATTCCCGTGGCCGCGTGCAGTAACAAATTCGTCAAGTGGTATCCAAACGGGGTCAATTCCCAAACATACCAGTCGATCGCGAAAGAAACCCAGCTCAGCGGCTGAAAGTGTCCCGTGTACGCCGTGGTGAACATCCAGCGAAGATGCTCGCCCGACAAACCGCGGAAGGCGTCGTTGTTGACCAGCGTGTAGTCGTCGTCCCAGTTGACGAATCCGTTGTTGAGAGCCGGTGCAAAGGCGAGGAAAGTCGCGGCGACCAGAAGGGCGACAAGAACGAACCGGCTTGGCCACCGTGACGAGGCGAAGCCCTCAGCGTCGGCAAGCGACTGGTCGTGTGACGATGATGCGTCAATCCTCTTTACCATCCGCTAAAGTTTATCGCACTTTCGGTTTTCGGGTAGCGGTTTCTCGGCGGGATGCTCGATCCGTCACCGACGGTAGGGCGGCGGGCGATACGCAGCATGCGAGGGTGTGGCAATGGCCCCAACTCTCCGGTCCCAGGGCGCGATTTCACGGCGGCTGCCGGGAATTGCATCCCATTCGCGTGGGGGCAGGCAACAGCCGACAGCTTGTCCTTAGCGTTGTTCACCACGGGCAGAACCCGGCGCGCCGGGACCCATGCCACCCTCGCGATTTTCGTCATCATAATCAAAATGCGGTCGCCACGTGCGGCTTACAACTAACCATGTAGCAACCGCCCGGATGCCGCGATAAACTCACGGCCATGAAGACCTCGGCCAAGCGCGAGTTATCTCGATCCGAGTTCCCGACACGACGGCAATGGATGATGCTTCTCGCACTTCTTGTTTTCGCTGTGACGACACGTTGGGTCATGGTCGGTGAGTTTCAGCGTTCCAATCCGGAGGCGACGGCGCCGGGCGGTGATGCCCGCGTGTATTGGGAGACGGCCGAACGTATTGCCCACGGCCGATGGGTGGACGACAAGCCGTTTCTTACCGTTCCTTTTTATGGCTACGCGCTCGGTATCATTCGCGCGACGGGCGCCGGCCTGCGGACGGTGTACTTTCTTCAAGCGTTCCTGCATGTGGCGACCGCCTTCTTAATCGGCCACCTCGCTTCTCGAAAGTTCCATCGATCCGTCGGAATTCTGGCGGTGGCACTTTTTCTGTTGCTGGAAGAGCCGGCCTTTCTGATCACGCGACTGTTGCCAAGTACGGTTCAGTTGTTCCTCGTCGCTTGCGTGTTGTTTGCCGCGGGTCGTTACTCTTGCCAGCGTGGGGCGCGCGATGCTGGATTCTTGGGTGCGTGCGTCGGCATGCTGGCACTAGCCTATCCGCCCGCCATGGTCATTCTTCCTGTGGCGGTGATTTGGATTGTCGGGGGGAAGCCCCTTTCCGATGAGCCCTTGCGATCAAAGATGTCGTTGGTGCGACCGGCGTGGGCACAGGGCGCGATCGCCCTCGCTGCCGGGGCCGTCGTCATCGCGCCGGCCACGCTCCACAATTGGCTCGCCGTCGGTGAGTTCATTCCAGTGACCGCACATGCCGGCATTACGCTACGACACGGCAATGCCCCCGGTGCCGACGGCTTATATACACCGGTGGAGGGTGTCAGCACGTTTCGCAAAAAGATGCACGGCGACATGGCTCGAGTATTCGAGCGGGAGGTCGGACGGCGCGGCACGTACCGTGAGATTGACGCCCACTTCCGAGGAAAGGCGATCCGCTACATGGTCGATGACCCTTTACGATCGGCCGGGCTGGTGATGCGCAAGCTCTACTGGTTTGCGACCGGGCGTCATTGCAGTGACATCTACTACCCGACATTGGAGCGGGCAGACGGGCTGGCCCGAACTTTATTTCTGGCGCCGGTACCGACAGCTTGGCTGATGGGGCCCGCGTTCGTCGGCCTATGGCTGGCTGGGTGGCGAAAGAAGGTCAATCTCGTGGAATGGGCGATGCTCTTCGTGCCGGCCGGGATCGTGGCGGTCTTTTGGTACACGCCGCGGTATCGCCTTCCTGTGATTCCGATGCTGATCATCGGTGCGGCTTGGGCGCTTGGCGTCGCCATTGGCAACTTGCGGGAGCGCGAAAGACAATGGCGCGTGCCCGCGGTCATTGCGGCGGCGTTTGGGGTGGCCGTTGTTCTGGGATTCGTCAATGCCGGTTCGGGCTTCGATCGGCGTGAGGCCTACCGCCCGCAATACGAGTATAATCGGGGACATGCGTTCGTCCGGCTTGGCGAGTATGGCAAAGCGGTTGATCGATTCACAGCTTCCGACAAACTGGCCCCGAATCGAAAGATGGTGTTGGGGGCAATGGTCGAAGCCCACACTCGTTTGGGGCGGTTCGTGGAGGGCGAGGCGGCTTGTCGTCGGCTAATCGACATGGATCCATCGGATCCGGCCGGATGGATTGCTCTTGGCGGATTGAGGTTTGCCATGCGTCGCTTCGCAGAGGCGGACAGGGCTTTCTCAGATGTCCTCGCCACTGATTCTGAAAATGCGGATGCCCATCTCGGACTGTGGCTCGTACGCTCGCACGCGGGCCGCCCGGACGCGGGCATCGATCATCTTCGCTTGGCCCTGCGATTCGATCCATCGAATCTGATGGCCGCGGCGGAATACGGGCTCTATCTCGCGGAACGGGGGCAACTTGTTGAGGCTGAAGAGGTGTGGCGCCGATCGCTGTCCTTGGCCCCCAAACAGTCGGTCGTTTGCTACAACCTGGCGAATTTACTGCTTGACACAGGGCGCATCTCCGAAGCTTTGCCGTTTCTAGAACAAGCCGTTCGAATTGACCCATCCTACGACAAAGCGCGGGATAGAATCAGGGCGGTTCTGGAAGGAAGACATGGAACCCAGGCGGGACCGCCTTAAACCGATGGGTGTGCCTTAGAGGCGCAGTGTTGGCATTAAGTCGAGATGTCAAAGCCGAATGCATGTAAGTCAATTAACAAACAAGGCACCGGACGCCTTCGCGATCCGGGGCCTTGTTTGTATACGTAGGCGTTCGATGCCGCCATAGGTTCCAACTTCGACCCGGTGGGTCTCGGCGGACCTAATCGTCTTGAATCGGATCGACGCAGTCGCCGTTGGATACTCGACCGTTACCGTCCCAGTTAAGCCCGGTACGAATGGACGGTGCGGGAAGCGTATCCTTCTGCCAACCGGAACCGCGCACGATGATGCACGTCACCTGTATTTGCCGCTCCTCGTTGTCCGGGAAAACCACTTCCGTTCGATAATGCGTAAAGAAGCCGTTTGAGTCTTCGCTGCCCTCGATGAGGACCTTCTGGGTCGCGGCGTGGCCGTCAACGAAGGCACGGTTGTAGGTCCAGTCCTTGCCGTGCCAACCACGAATCACCTTGGTCGGTCCCGGATCGATGCCTTGAGTTCCGATCAACTCGGCGCAGTCTTCTTTTTCGCGTTTACTCGCCCAAGCGAAACGGCCAATGTTCTCTTCGTAATAGAGTGTGCGTCCGGGGGACGGCACACGTGACGTGGGCCGCAAGTAAGGCGAGTTACTGGTGATCGCACCGCCGCCAACGTAGGAAGTAAAGAATTGATTGGTGGCGTAGCTGTTCCCGAAGTGATCATACGATGAACGCTCGGAGTTCTTGATCCAGTCCGGGCAGTGGGCGCCGCGCGGGGGACCATCGTCCGCCGGGCACCTGTAGAGGCCCAAATCGAGTTTGGTGTCCGCGATGGCACCCTCTTTGTCGAACCCTATAGGGCCATGTAGACCCCAATCGGAAAAACCGCCGGCATAGAGTATGTCGTTCATTGGTCGGGTGGCCGGCCCAAAATTAGCCTTAGTGCCGAACCGGCTGGTCAAAAAGTGGAATTCACCGCCGGCGCCCGGAACCCACCCGGGCTCGCCGATGCCGGACTTGCCACCCCATTCGTAGGTGCC
>JADFIX010000228.1 GCA_022566435.1 Planctomycetota bacterium | reverse complement strand
ACAGCCCAATTGCCGATCTAGTTAGCATCTGATGCGCGGACGGTCCGCGCCCGGAGGCCGGCCGGTTTGACTTGGGCCGGTCGATTCGGTATTTAGGCGTGCTCCGCCCTTGGCGGGGGGAGCCGCCCACGGACGGGTTGGCAGGCGAGGAATCAGCCATGGACAGGCGAATCAGAGCCGTTGCCCCGACGACTTGGGTAGCAGTCGGGCTCATGAGCGCGGCGATGGCCGGGTGGTCGTCGCCGAACACCCTTCGCCGAATGGCAAGGGCATCACGCAAAAGCGTTTCGGCGGACTTGATGTCGCCGCGTTCGCGTAGCAGAAGCGCAAGGTTGTTCATGCATCCCGCAACGCGCAAGTGCTCAGGCCCAAAGATTTCTTGATAAGTGTCTAGCGCCTCGCGATATAGTGCTTCGGCACTGTCAAATACTCCAAGGTTCTTCAAGACGGCGGCCAAATTGGACGACGTCGTCGCCACGTCTTCATGCCGTTCGGGCAATGTCGCTCGCCTGATGCTCAAGGCTTCGCGAAGTAGCTTTTCGGACTCGGCATACCGACCTTGCAGTTTGAGCAGAACGCCGAGATTGTTGAGCGACTCCGCGGTATCAATATGTCGTCGCCCCAGCACAGCTTCCCGGATTTCCAAAGATTCCCGATAGAACGTATCCGCGGCTTCATATTGCCCCTTCGCCTTCGCCAGCATCCCCAAACCGCTTAGGCATTCCGCGACAGCGGGACGCCTGCGACCCAACGTCTCAGTGCGTATGCTCATGGCCGCCTGAAGATGCGTCTCGGCCGCATCGAACGCCCCAAGTTCGAGGTACGTCCTCCCCAAAGTAAGATGGACGGACGCCTTTGATTCCGGCTGCCCCCGCAAGGCACCCAAAGCGAGCCTGTTCGATGCGTCGTCAAGGATTTGACGAACCGTCGTATCGTCGCTTTCTGCCGCCAGTGGATCGACGCCGGCGAGCATGCCCTGAACGAATTCATTGGCTGATCGGGCATTTCTCGCTTCGGCCTCGGCTAGCTGTTGTGCCTGAACCGCAACGTGGCCTTGCCACAACGCAATCGCCAAACCGATAGCAAGTGAAACGACGGCAACGGCCGAGCCCATGACGGCGGCCTTGTTTCTCTCGACAAACTTCAAGAACCGATACCGTCTGGTGCCTCGACGCGCCGCCACGGGAGCACCGTCGAGGTAACGACCCACGTCTTCAGAAAACGCGTCCACCGACGAATAGCGATATTCAGGCTCCTTTCTGAGCGATTTCATTACGATCGCGTCGAGGTCGCCGGTCAATTGCGATCGCAAGCGACTTGGCAGCTCATTCCGTGCCAGTCCGACTTGTTCGGGTGTAGGAACGGGTCGGGCGGCTCCATCCAATGAATTTGGATCCGGAGTCCGGAAGACGGCATTGCTTGGCGTGTCCGGTTCTTGTTCGCATATCGTCCTCTCCATTTCGTGAGGCGTGCGACTCTTGAACTGATAGGGTCGATGTCCCGTGAGCAGTTCGTACAACACCACGCCGAGGGAGTAGATGTCTCCAGAGGTAGCCGCGATCGCGCCACGTATTTGTTCCGGCGACGCGTACTCGGGGGTCATCACCCGATGTTGCGTTTCAGTGTTTGACGCCGAAAGCGTCGGCTCGAGGGTGTCGATTGCCTTGGAAATCCCAAAATCCAATAGCTTCGGCGTACCATCCGGCGTGACGAGGATGTTCGATGGCTTGAGGTCGCGGTGGACAATTAGCCTCTGGTGAGCGTGCGAAACGGCAGCGCACACCGTACGGAAGAGTTCGAGGCGGTGCTTGATCGAGAGCCTGTGTTCATCGCAATAGAGATCAATCGGAGTCCCGGCGACATACTCCATGACGAGATAGGGCCGGCCGTTTGCCAAGACGCCCGCATCGATTGCGCAGGCGATGTTCGAGTGACTGAGAGCACTGAGCGATTGGCGCTCGACATGGAACCGACGAAGCATTTCCGTAGTGGCCACACGGTGCTTGAGCAGCTTGACCGCAACCGCGGCCGGCTGTTCGCCATCGGTATTCGTTCCGAGGAACACCGAGCCCATTCCTCCGGACGCGATAAATCGCTCTAGCCTAAACGGGCCGGCCATCTGCCCGATAAGCGACCGCAAATCATCGTCGGCGTCGACCGCTACGATATCGGCGACAGACGCTTTCATGAATTCAGGGTCGGTCTCGCTTGCAGAAAGAATAGATTCGACTTCCGCCCGCATCCGGTCGTCGGCACCGCAAGCGTTTGAGAGATATTGCTGTCGCTCGGGCGCATCCAACGCCAGAACCTGCTCGAGCAACTCACGGATTTTCTTCCAGCGTTCGCGTTTCATCCTAATCCTCGGAGATCTCGCGCTTGAGCCATCCTCTCGCGATTTGCCATAGACGCTTCACTGTTCTCGGGGATATGCTTAGAATCTCCGCTGTTTCGTCAATGCTGAATCCACCGAAGTATCGTAGTTCGACGAGTTGGACCAGTTGCTCATCGATGCCGGCAAGTATCGTGAGTGCATGATCGAGTGCGATGACAAATTCGTCTTGATAACCCACCGGCTCGTGGATGTCATTCAGCGACAGTTTGCGGCGATTCCCCCCCCGTTTCGCCGAGCATCGCCGGCGGGCGTGGTCGATCAAGATGTGCCGCATTGCCTTCGCGGCAACGCGGAAGAAATGGGCGCGTCCCGACCAGTGGGTACGATCGTCGCCAACGAGCCTGATGTACGCCTCGTGAACGAGGGACGTGGGCTGAAGCGTATGGTCGGACGGCTGGCGTTGCAGGTATCGCTTGGCCAGCGTGCGGAGTTCCTCATACACGAGCGGCAGCAGGACCTCGGCGGCCTGAGCCTTGCCGCCCGCCAACTCCTCCAGCAAACGTGTCGTTTCATCTTCTGCCACGGATTTCGCCTTTCCCGGAATTCCACCGAACTTGCTTGGCCTTTTTGTCGCCCCGATTGCGTTACTGTTTATGCAAGAACGATCGTCGCTGCGGCCAAGCCTGGCGAGAGCTATCGGTTCAATATGTACCTGTACAAACTTCGACCTTTTATTTCAAGCGGTCAGAAGTGCCTGGTTATTGTTCGGTAGCCAAAGTTCGGGGTCGGGCTGCAGCATCTGATGTGCCGGGTCGAGTCGAGTGCCAATTTCGCACCTGACCGATTCGATCGAGGGATCGTTGTGCGCGAACTTGGTGACGAACGACGGACACGCCTTCGCTCTTCGGGGCATAGGAGGGACTCATGTACGACGGGTAATCCATTTCAAATCCAACGCAACAAGAAGCGTGTTGCCTTTTTTTCTTCATGGCGGCGATGCGCGAAAAACCGGAATTCAAACGCGAGCGAGGTAGATTCATGAAACGATCAGGGGTGGGCAGGGCTTCGGTCTGGATCGTCGCGTCGGCCATGACGGCAGGAAGCACTTCGGTAACCGGTGAAATGGTCCTCAGAACCGTTGCCCTTAGCGGTGATCCGGCACCCGATACCGGCGCGGGCGTCGTTTTCGACCATTTCAACTCGGCGGAAATTGTCATCAACGACGCCGGCCAAGTCGCCTTCCGAAGTGTGTTGGTCGGGCCGGGCGTGAATAGCGACAATGACCGTGGCATTTGGTCGGAGGGCAATGGCGCGCTTTCACTCGTTGCTCGTGAAGGATCGCCTGCCCCAGGAACCGCGGCCGGTGTCGAGTTTTCCGGCGTGTTGGACCCGTTTCTGAGCGATGACGGCACCGTCGGATTCTATGGGTTCCTTCGTGATCCGGGCGTTAATCTCGATGAGAATCACATCGGCATTTGGTCAGGGCCACCAGGTGATTTGAGCCTGATTGCGCGGCTCGGCACGCAGGCTCCCGGCTTGGATCCGGGCACGAATTTCGGCGTGTTCAACACTCCAGCTTACGGCCATTTCGGCGAGGCGGCGTATTTTAGCCTTCTATCGGGCACCGGCGTTGACGGCACCAACTTTCGTAGCATCTGGTCGGAGGACATGGGCTCGCCTCGTCTTGTTGCACGTATGGGGTCGGCGCCACCTGACACGAACCCCGGTGTGGTCTTCGAGAATTTCGGTTTTCCGGTCATCAACGGCGCCGGCCAGTCGGCATTTCACGCGACATGAAGCTAGGCGTTTCGGTTCAGACGCCTTGAGCTTTGGAGCGAGGGTCAATGAAGGGCCGGGTTTTCGCATTCACAATAGTGATCATGACCAGCGATGAATGGGGTTGGGCTGACGCGCTCGCTCGCAGTTCGAAGGTCGCCGGCTTGCCCGAGGAAGAACTGAGATGAAACCCGGAAGAATTCAAACTCAATTCCTGTGTATGGCGGCGGCGCTTTCGCTCGGTGCTCAGACCGCCTATCCGCAGACCGTCTATTGGACCGATGTCGGTACGGGAAAGATTCAGCGGGCCGACCTCGACGGCGGCACCGGTGTAGAGGATCTGGTGACGACTCAAGTCATCGAACCGGTAGGTCTTGCTCTCGATCTTGTGGCCGGCAAGATGTACTGGACAGAGGCCTCCCCGGCGGACTTCATGATCTCACGGGCCAACTTGGACGGCACAAACGTCGAACTTCTGGTCACGGGCTTGGACCATCCGAGTGGGATCACCCTTGATGTGGTCGGAGGAAAAATGTACTGGACTGATATCGGGACCGGAAAGATCCAGCGCGGCAACCTTAACGGCTCCTCGGTGGAAGACCTACTCACCATCGGTGCGGTCTTTACGCCGGTTGATATCGCCCTCGACGTTTCGGGGAACAAGATCTACTGGACCGAGAGTACGCTGGCGGACTTCATGATCCAACGTGCCGATCTGGACGGTTCAAACGTGGAGCTTCTGGTCACCGACCTGGTCAACCCGAGCGGGATCGCCCTGGACGTGGCTGCCGGCAAGATGTACTGGACGGACCTCGGCACCGGTAAGATCCAACGCGCCAATTTGGACGGCTCCGGGGTGGAGGACCTGGTGACCACCAGCGTCATCGAACCTGTTCGAATTGCCCTCGACCTGCAGGCCGGCAAAATCTATTGGACCGAAGCGTCGCCGGCGGACTTCATGATCTCGCGGGCCGAACTGGATGGAACAGGTGTCGAGTTCCTTATTACCGGACTGACCAGCCCCAGCGGTATCGATCTGGTGCCGCTTGCCGGCCCGACATTTGGCGCGTGCTGTTTCGACATCGGCTTTTGCACGCCCCAGACGCAGGAGGAATGTGAATCCGTCGAAGGGCAGCTTTATCTGGGAGACGGAACCGAATGCGTCGGCGACTTCACATGCCCGGCGATGTGTTGGACCTGTTTGTGCACCGATGGGCTTAGTGATTCCGATCAATCCGCGATCGGATGCTTCGGGCCGCAGAAGAGCTGCGACGAGTTTTGTCAGGGTCACGGTGGTACGCAGAGCTTTCAATGCGATCTCGGGCCTTGCATATCGATACCGACCGTATCCGAATGGGGATTGGTCGTCATGACGCTGCTCGTGTTGACGGCGGGTTCGCTGCTCTTTGCTCGGGCAAGGGCTTACCGGGAGATCTCATGAACCGGCGCAAGTCAAGAGCGGCGGGACATCCACCCCATAGTGTACGATGCGGTCGCGGCTCCTTATAAGAAGGAGGCAAGAAGATGAAGATTTCCAAGAGCAAATCTGTATTTGTGTCGGCGCTTGCCTGGTCGTTCGCATCCCAGGCCGCGGCTCAGACAACTTTCAGCCATGACAACACGATTGCGATCACGGCGGTGGGCGGCGGTGAGGATTTGCTTACGGAAGGCGCGCCTGGTCCGCCCGTGGTGGCTATCGGTGGGGCGGCGCTTGGGTTGGTCTCCGGGGACCACATCGACGCGCTGAGCTTCGGCGACGATACACCGCTGATGGCCGAACATCGGATCGTTTTTTCCGTTGACCCCGAATCCAACGGCCTCGTCGGTAGCGGTGTGCGTTTTGAGTTTACAGTCGACAGTGCGCCTTGCGCGGGAGCGACACCGGCGCCGTTTGCGGCGTGCGGCGATATCTTCATCCAGACGATTGCCGGCGGCTCGAACATTCTTGCACCGTTGGGGTCCGGTTACAGCCCGGGCTCGGCGGACGCCGGTGACGAATGCTATGCGAAATGGGCGGGCGGCAACGATGTGGGCGCGGCGGACGATCTTAATGCGTTCGACTATACGGCCCCGGCGGACGCGGCGGGCATCTACTTCTCGCTCGCACCGGGCTCGCCGACCCTTGCGGCGATCGCCGCTACTCCGGGTGACATCCTCTATTCGGACCTGTCCGGCGCTGCCCCGGTGATCGCCACGTTGGGCGGCGGGGCGGGACTTGCAACGGCCGCGAACCTGGGACTGGGAATTGTCTTTGGCGATCTGGACGCGCTAAGTCTTGTCGGGACTACGGGCTCCGTCGGCGGAGGCGGTGGGGTGATCGCTGCGGGAGCGGTCGGCCCGGCGCCCGCCAACACCGGCGCCGTGAGCACCCATTTGCTTGAGTTCAGCGTCAGTCGGCCGGGTGGCGTCGGCTTTGCGGGGGAAGTGATCGTGCGAGTCGGCGCGGGGGTCGCGGCC
>JADFIX010000227.1 GCA_022566435.1 Planctomycetota bacterium | reverse complement strand
CAGCATTTTCGGGCAGATTCCTTGACCGAAGCGGGTCATGTGCTAGATTGAACTTGGAAAGAAAATCAGGTGAGGGTGCGAGCGTCCGAGGAGTCATGTGAAGGGCGACGAATTCTCCACACTTGGTAGTGGAACGACGAAACGGTTCGCGGTCAGATGACACACACAACGGCTTAGTCTCGGTTCCGCGTCGGGCGAAGGCCCCGCGGCCGACGTTGTGCCTGTCGTCGGCTTCGTTCCGTTTTTTTATGGTCAGAGTGGATCAAGAGATGAAAGTCCGGAGTTTAGGAGAAATCCGCTGAAAGTTACCTTGCCTGACGGCCACGTCTTGGAATTGGCGGAGGGGGCGGCCACGTACGATGTCGCCCTTGCGATCGGCGCCGGCTTGGCCCGTGCGGCGATTGCGGGAAAGGTCACTTGCAACGGTCATTCCGAAATCATCGACCTGAACAGACCGCTTCCCGGTGATTGCCAGATCAGTATTCTGACAACGGACGACGCCAATGCCGATAGCTTGTTCGTGCTCCGGCACAGCACCGCCCACGTCATGGCCGAGGCGATCTGCAAGCTTTTCCCGGACGCCCAGCTCGTCTACGGCCCACCCGTGGAGGATGGGTTCTACTACGACATCGATCTACCGCAATCCTTAACGCCGGATGATTTCCCGCGTATCGAAGAGGAAATGTCCCGCATTATCAAGGAAAAGCGAACGTTTTGCCGCGTGGAAATGTCGCGGGAAGAAGGGTTGGCCAAGGTCCGTAAAGAGGGAAGTCGCTACAAAATCGACAACGCCGAGCGCGCCGAGGGAGACGCACTTAGCTTCTACGTGACGGGTGATCGGCCAGGCGAACATTTCGAGGACTTGTGTCGCGGGCCGCATATTCCTTCCACGACAGTCATCAAGGCCTTCAAGATTCGTCAGGTCAGCCGTTCGCATTACCGCGGTGACGTCAACGACCAACCGCTTCAGCGTGTCTACGGCACGGCGTTTTTCAAAAAGGCGTCTCTTCAGGAATTCTTCACGCAACTCGAGGAGGCCCGAAAACGCGACCATCGGGTGCTCGGCAAGGAACTCGACCTGTTCCACATGAGCGACCAAGTCGGCAGCGGTTTACCGCTTTGGTTACCCAAAGGGACAATTGTCAGAACCGAGCTTCAAAAATACCTGACCGAGGAAATGGTGAAATTGGGGTACGAGCTGGTTGTCACGCCACATATCGGGCAGCTCGGGCTCTATCGCACGAGCGGGCACTACCCCTACTACGAGGATTCCCAGTTCCCCGCCATGTTTGAAACGGCGCGGGGCAAAGCGATTCAGGGTGCGTTGCAAATAGTGCGAAAGATTCTCACCTTGCACGGCGAGGAAGCCGACAAGGCCCGTGCGGATCTCGCAGATTTCTTGGCGTCCGTGGAAAAAGTCACTTCACCGATCGAGGGCTTGGACGAGGCCCTTCCCACCGACAAGCTGATCGAAACGCTCTATACGGCGCTCGCATCCGAACCAGGCTACTTGCTCAAGCCGATGAATTGCCCGCATCACATTCAGATTTATGCCTCCCGACCCCGCAGCTACCGCGATTTGCCGGTCCGAATAGCAGAATACGGCACTGTTTATCGATTTGAGCAAAGCGGCGAGCTGTCCGGACTGACCCGTGTGCGAGGCTTCACCCAGGACGATGCCCATCTGTTCTGCACCGCCGATCAACTCGCCGACGAGCTTCAGGCGACGGTGACGCTGACGCGTGGGGTTTTAGACATACTGGGCATGTCCGATTATCGCGTACGACTCGGTATGGGCGAACGAAACAGCGACAAGTACGTCGGCTCGACGGAAAACTGGATCAAGGCGGAAGACGCTATCCGTACGGCGGCCGTGGCAAGCGGAATCGAGTATACTGAAGAGGTTGGGGAGGCCGCTTTTTACGGCCCTAAGATCGACTTTGTGGTCAAAGACTGCATCGGGCGAAGCTGGCAACTCGGCACGGTCCAAGTCGACTACAATTTGCCGGAACGGTTCGATCTCAGCTACATCGGTTCTGACAACGCCCAACACCGGCCGATCATGATACACCGCGCCCCGTTCGGGAGTATGGAGCGCTTCGTCGGCATCCTGATCGAGCATTTCGCAGGGGCGTTTCCGATGTGGCTTTCGCCGGTGCAGGTAGCCGTCGCGACCGTCAGCGAGAAGAGCCAAGCCTATGCCCGGGTGGTGTATGAGCGACTGAAGGCCGCCGGACTTCGGACCGAACTTGACTTGACGGACGACAAGATAGGGCCGAAAAAACACCGTCATCGGGCCGCCAAAGTCAACTACATTCTGGTGGTCGGTGAGCAAGAAGCCGCCGATTCCACCGTGAACGTTAATGATCGAGACGGCAAAACGCTCGGCAACATGGCGATCGAGGTCTTCGAGAATGCGTGCCGTAGAGAAATCGACTCGAAGGGAGCCGCCCGCGTCGGAAATAATGGGTAGACGCGGCTAGGCGAAAGCGAGACAATCTGTTTAGGAAATCGTGCTTTCGCCCGCGAGGGCATTTATTGAAAGGTCGCAAGCTATCGCTAAGTCACTTCGCCTCAACGACTTGATCAGGATCTCCCCCGTTAGGGTGATCGATCAGGAAGAACACCAACTCGGTATCATCCCCACGGCGGAGGCACTATCGCTCGCACGCGAGGCCGGACTTGATCTGGTCGAAGTTTCTCCTACCGAAAAACCGCCTGTCTGTCGGATTATGGACTACGGCAGGCACATGTACGAGAAAAAGAAGCGTCTGAAGGTTTCCGCCGGCAGCCATACGGTCACGCTCAAGGAAATCCGAATTCGGCCCAAGACGGACCCGCACGACCGGGAGATTAAGCTGAATCGAGCCAAGGCGTTTCTCGAGCAGGGTCACAAGGTTCAGTTCACCATGCTCTTTCGCGGACGCGAGCGGTTCCAGCGCGAACGATCCATGGGGATTTTCGATTCGCTCGTGGCAGAGTTGGGTGAGGCCATCAAGCTGGAACGGGCGGCCAGAATGGACGGGCGACGAATGACGATGGTCGTCGCTCCGGTCAAGCACAAAGGCGCCCACGCCTGACGTCTGAACGACCGCTTACGAACTCTCGAGTTGCAGGTGCGCGTCACGAGGGTACAGATCATCCGGACCGGGCGGCGGAATCACCTTTCATCGCCGAATCGGCGTTATTGTAGGGCAACACCCGGTAAAACTGCCCATCCCGGAACGAACCGGGCGGGGGTTGCGACGGCATCGTGTTGCTCCTAACCTGTCGATCCTCCGCGATGCGGAGAAGCTAGCTCAACAAGGAATAGAGGGTACTCCGTAAAGAAAAGGACAATTGCATCATGAAGGCAACGCAGCGAACCACACCCCATGGGGGCACGTTGGTCGACCGCACCGGCGCGACACAAGACGCCACCGCGCCGACGGTTTCGGTCACGCTCACCGAGCGACAACAATGCGACTTCGAAATGATCGCCATCGGCGCCATGAGTCCTCTCGAAGGATTCATGGGCGAAGCCGACTATCACAGCGTGTGTGAAAACATGGCCCTGGCAAACGGTACGGTCTGGCCGACACCGATCACTTGTGCAGTCGATGATACGACCGCGGGCAAGATCGGCGTGGGAGATCGCGTCGCCCTAAACGACACCGCCGGGCGACTTCTTGGGTACCTCACGGTCCACGAGAAATACAAACAGGATAAGAAGAAGCAAGCCTCGATGGCGTACGGAACGACCGAAGACGCTCACCCGGGCGTGAAGGTGCTCTACGACGAAGGCGACACGTGTCTCGCCGGTCCGATCAACGCAGTGACACCGCGGCACGATCCGATGTTTCTCGATCATCGCTTGTCGCCGGCCCAAACACGCGAAGCGTTTGACGCCAAGGGATGGGGCACGGTTGTCGCGTTTCAGACGCGCAATCCCATTCACCGCGCCCACGAATACATTACAAAATGCGCCCAGGAAATCTGCGACGGCCTGCTCATTCACCCCCTCATGGGGGCCACGAAGGACGGCGATATTCCGGGTGAGGTCCGCATGAAGTGCTATGAAGTGCTGATCGAGAACTACTACCGTGCGGACCACACTATGCTTTCGGTCCTGCCCGCGGCCATGCGCTATAGCGGTCCACGCGAGGCAGTCCTTCATGCCGTTCTTCGTCAGAATTACGGTTGCAGCCACATTATCATCGGGCGCGATCACGCCGGCGTGGGTAAGTACTACGGTACATACGACGCCCAGGAAATATTCGACACCCTTCCCGAAGGCGGCTTGAAGATCTCGCCGCTCAAGTTCGAACACGCGGCCTGGTCGAAAAAGGCGGGCGGCATGGTGAGCGGCAAGACGTTTCCCAAAATCGAAGGCGATCAGATTTTCCTTTCCGGCACAAAGGTCCGTGAAATGCTCGGCCGCGGAGAAAGACCGCCCGTCGAATTTACGCGACCGGAAATCGCGGATATCCTCATCGAATCGATGAAGTAAACCACCGGCGGTGGCCCACGAGCGGTTGTGCTTTGGGCGATGATCGACGAACGCGGTGATCCGAAGCCTGAGCGGGCGATGGCGAAGCTCGAACCACAATGGGGCATTGGTATTCCGGTGAATTGTCTTTCGGGCACATCGACGTTAGAGGTTCCGACCGAGGTCGTCGAAGGCATCCTCGGTTTTCGAATGCCCATTATCGTTAGTCATGTCGTCCCGGACGCCGATGCCTTGGGTTCCATGCTGGCCGTGGGGTTGGGGCTATCGAGAGACGGCTGCCAAACGAAAGTCGCGCTGCCCGACGGGTCGTTATCCCAGCGACTTTCGTTCATGTGCGACCTTGCGGATATCGCGATCGCCGGCCCCGCGGATTTCGATGCGGCGGACGGCTTCATCGCACTGGATACGGCCAAGCTCGGTCGTTGCAACGTCGGCGCCGAACGCAAGCAGACGGACTGGGTCGCGAATCGCCCGATCGTCAACATCGATCATCACGCGACGAACACGCAATTCGGGCGGACCAACTGGATCGTTTCGACGGCCGGTAGCACGTGTGAATTGGCTTATTACTTGCTTCGTGCCGCGCAGCGACCGATCTCACCGTCGATGGCGTCGTTGCTCTACGCCGGCATGCAGACCGACACGATCGGGTTTTCTTTGCCGACGACGACGGCGCCGGCGATGCGCGCCTGTGCGGACCTGATCGACCTCGGTGCCGACGTGGGCGTGATAGGCGAGCGACTCTGTCGCAGTCAGCGCACCAGCGAGTTCGACCTCTTGCGAATCATCTACGCCAACACGAAGGTGCAGGAAGAAGGACGACTGGCGTTTAGCTCCGCTTCGTACGACGAAATCCACGCCGCGGGTTGCACCGCCGCCGATATCGACGAGCAAATAAGTGTGCCTCGCTCGCTGGAAGGCGTGAAACTCGCCATGCTGTTTACCGAGGGACGCCAACACAAGGTGAGAATAAACTTCCGAGGATCGGGCGAAGTCACCGTCGTGGAATTGGCCGCACTCTTCGGCGGCGGCGGTCATGCCCAGGCCGCGGGGGCGATTCTCGATGGCAGCCTTGACGACGCGATGAAACAGGTGATCCCGGCGGCCGCGGCGCATCTCAAGCGCTTCGACACCGGGTAGAGAGGAAACATTAATCGTGAGTGCGATCGAGAAAGTAGCGGTCATCGGTCTGGACTGTGCCGAGCCGACGTTGATGTTCGAGAAGTGGATCGACCATTTGCCGAACACCAAACGGCTCATGGAAACCGGCACGTACGGCAATCTCACCAGCTCCATGCCGCCGATTACGGTGCCCGCGTGGAGCTGCATGACGGCCAGCAAGGACCCCGGCACGCTGGGCATCTACGGATTTCGCAATCGGGCTGATCATTCGTACGACAAACTCTCGATCGCCACGTCGATGGCGGTCAAGGAGCCGCGCATCTGGGACATGCTCGGGGCCCAGGGCAAGGAGTCGATCATCCTCGGCCATGTTTGAGCAAAGGTGCTCATCAAGCGGAGACTGTCCCCGACAACTGTTTTCGGCAAATGATTTCAGCCGTTTTGCGGATTGTTCAGCGTCCATTGGGCCGCTCCCCAAAGGACTCTTCGAGGAATTCAGCGAAGTGCCAATCCTCGGCGAAACCGACCATCCGTCTGATCTCGATCTTATGAAGCTCCCGCTGCCGGTCGATCAGGTCTGCAGGGTCAGCCGCACCGTAGCCTGTCGTCATTCCGGCCCACAGCCGCAGCGCAGCGAGCGTTGTGTCCCTGCGGAGGTCGTCCAAGCCGTAGTTTCGGACTCCGCAGTTGCGAAGGACTTCGAGGTATTCATCCAGCAGACGCTCAGCAACGGATCGACGAACGGGTGTAGAAATCGAAGTGGTGATGAAATGTGTGAAATCGACGGCGGCGGGACCAACGGCTGCTGACGGCCAGTCGATGAGGACGACGGTTTCGGGTAGATCAAACAGGATGTTGTCGAGATGAGTGTCCACATGGATCAAAGTCGGAGGAGCTTGCGACAACTCGTCCACAACATGCGTTATCTGATCCACGAGCCGCAGTGTCATGTCATTGATCTGG
>JADFIX010000226.1:2858-6592 GCA_022566435.1 Planctomycetota bacterium | reverse complement strand
TACCGGTGCGCCGGGTGCGGAGTTACCGGTCGTCGCGTTAATGGTCACGCTTTCAGCGACACTGTTCACGGTGCCGTCGTTGACCACCAGTTGAACGACGTATGCGCCATCCACGTCGAGCGTGATCGCGGTCGCGTTATTGGATGAAGCTAGGACGACTTCAACGTCCGTTCCATCTAAACTGGCACGACTTACGCTTCCTTGTGTTCGATTGATCCAATACATTTTCCTGTTCGTGAGGTCCAATTCGATGTCAGTCGGTTGGTTAGCCCCTGTTATCAAGATCTCAGCGTTATTTCCATCCAAATCAACTCGGCCGATTTGACTAGGCAAGAGGGTCGTCCAATATATCTTACCCACTCCCAGGTCGACAGAAATACTGTCTGGCTCTTCTCCCTCTGGGAATGTGTAGATAGTGGAACGACTGCGCGTGGCGATTGTAATCCTAAAAATGACGTGTGTGTTGGGTGAGGGCCTTGCCCCCAAGTAGATTTCCGCCCCATCCTCGCTCAACCAAAAATCAAGTACGTAACTGTTGTTCAATGTTTGCTGTCCGGACCCGTCTAGATTGGCGCGTACGAGCTTTTTCTCCGGCAGTTCTGTACTGATCCAGTAGACCTTACCACGGGTAACATCGACGGCAATTTCCTCTATCAATCCAAACCCGTTTATGACGGCTTCGGGTTTAAAGGGATCAGAATCCAGATCCGCGCGCTGCATTTGTGGATCCTGGCTCCTAAAACCCCAGTAAACGTATTCACCGCGCACACTGCCAAGCGGTCCGAAACCACAAATCAGACCCCCGAAAATGAGCAAACATGGCTTATTCATCCTTAATCTCCTCCTAGTCAGACTAAGGCGTCTGGCAAGTCGTGGAGAAAACTAAGCCTACTTCGGATCGCCGCCAATGTCCATGCAACACGTCGACATTGACCGATCAAAGCCGAAATCTCCCTTTGCCCTCGCCGAGACCGCGATTCAACCGGATGTCGGGCCGATTGCAAATCTGATCGAACGCGCTTCAATATTAAGAGCATGCGCAAACGGTTGGCAAAAAGCGTCAATTCGGCCAAGAAATAGCAAAAATCGGAGTTCGGGAGCACAAAATATGAAGAACAGCTTGCAACCGACCTTTCCCAGATGGCTTTTGCCCGAACGAACGGCCGTCTATGATTCCGATTCAGCTTCCTCAATTCAAGGAGGCTGCCTCGCTCGGAGCCTATCGTGTCTATCGGTCGATCGAGGTGGCGGGCGATGCCGGCATCAGCAGAGACGATCCGCGTAATCTGATAGTTCAGTCTCGAAATCACGCATTTTGAGGCCGAAAAGTGCCTCCGCCGTCGTGTGGTCACACACGCTGTCCTCTTGCGACATACGTACCTGCCCCCGATCGAATCGAAACTTTCTAAGAGAGGGCACCAACAGTTCGGCCAGCGCCATAGGGGGTCCGGAAAAAGTTGCCACCAACTCCGCCAACGGCACCGGCTGGGCGACCAACGGCTTCCAAGGTCGGGCGCCCGGAATCCGCGTCCGGCAGGCGTTGTACAGTCCGATCCAGGAGTAGACCCTCGGACCGCCGAGAGGAATCGTCTTGCCGATGGTCTTCTCATTGTGCAGCGCGTCCACAAGACAGCGCGCGACATCTTTGACAAACACCGGCTGAACTTTCGCCTCACCGGAACCGAAGTAGGGCATGATCGGCGGCAGAAGATCGCAGGCGAAGGCCTTCATCAACTGCATGAACTCACCATCGGGACCGTGAATCAGACTCGGGCGGAAAATCGTCCAATCCAAACCGCTATCCCGCACCAGACCCTCACCTTGCCACTTGGTCTGATGGTACCGGGAGACCCCGTCCCTACGGCTACCCAGCGCCGACATGTGCACGAATCGTTTGATGCCCGCCGTTTCGGCCGCGTTCACGACACGATTCGTGCCTGCCACATGAATGCCCCTGAACGTTTGACCCTTCAGCCGTCGCTCGATGATGATACCCACCAAGTGAATGACGGCTTGACTTAGGTCGGCCGCGTGCCGCATCGCTTTGAGATCCGAGAGACTTCCCGCAATCGCTGTGATCCTGTCGGAAGAAACATCCGGATGCTGCCCAAAAAGCTTTCCCGGTGACCGAACGACGCAGATCGGTTTGTAACCTCGCGCAAGCAGCTCTCGAACCACGTAGCGACCCACAAACCCGGTCGCCCCAGTCACCATGACGCTCTCAATCACAGTTTCTTTGCCCATCTCGCCGTCTCTCATGTGCACCCTTGAAACCGTGCGACATCGTATGGCTGCGGGCGGCGTGGGTAAAGGGATTGCTCAGTAGGCTTGGCTACGTTATTCGAACAGCGGTGTTACGCAGACTCCGGCAGGCGAGTCGCCACCAAAATGAGATCCGCCGACTGCCCGACATCGAACGATTCGCGGGCGTAGCTTCCCCACACGGCGTCGATTCGCAGATCCGCCGTTTCACACGCGGCGGACAAATCAGACAAGACCACCGGGAATAGCCGCCCACTGCGAACGTGCTTCCGCCAGGTATCGTCACGCCAAAGCGTGACATTACTAACCTGAACCTGATCCCCGGCGAAATGAAAATGGCGGAAGGAGACGTATTCGCGACCGTCGACAATGGCCACCCGCGGCCCGCGGACGCAGGGATCCGCCTGGCGCATCACCGCAAAGTTCAGCACTTGCAAGAACAGTCGCCCGCCCTCACGCAGGCATCGACCGAACGATGCCACCGCCCGGTGAACGGCATCCCGCGTGCCCGACGCGGCGAGCGAGTTTCCCACGCAGAACACACCGTCGTGCCCTCCCCCCACTCTCTCGAACATCTGATCGTATCGGGCGTGTACAAACGAGGGTGGCGTGCGTGCGGCGGCGGCCTCACACAGGCGACGGGCCAAGATCAGCATCTCCTCAGACGAATCCACACCGATCGTACCATAGCCCTTTTCGGCCAGGGCAATCACCTGCCGCCCCGTCCCGCATCCGGCATCGACCAAGCCGCCCTCACCCGGCGGCCCAAAGATTTCAACAAGTACGGGCAACTCGCGATTGAGCCTTGCGGTCCAGTTGATCGACCGGTCATACCAATCGGCAGAAGCGAAGATGTCATCCGATGCCGGAGGTGTTGTCGCCATTGCGTCTACTTGGTGGGTGCTATAGATTGCGCCTTGACCTCCTTCGGTAGGAAATCCGGAGTCGGCTCGATCCCGAAAAGGCGTCTGACGTAGAAATCTTTGGTAAAACTACTGCCCATGCATTCCTTGACAAGCACCTCCCAATGATACAAATCACCGGGCGCCATGAGTCGGTCACGCAAGAAAGCACCAACCTTGGGCTTTTCCGCAAAGCAGGGGCGCTGCGCCGTGTCCTCTCCAAGCACCTCACCTAGCAGATAGACGTTGAGTTGTTCGGCCAACATATCGCCCATCAGCGTGGCATGGTGAGAGACCGGTCGGAACAAAATCTCGGGGACGAGCGCGAAACCGTAACGATAGTCGCCTTCCGGAAGCGTAATCCCCTGATTCTCTGCGATGAAGGTCGCCCATTCGTTGGGATAGTCTCTGGTCGGTGCGCCATACATCTTCAGTTCGAACCGCATCAAGAGCTGCGCCCCCGAAAACAGCATCGTGATGATCGCGAGATATGCCCATCCGGGAGGAACGGCTCCCCCGCTCAGTTTCTCAGCGATCACACTAACACTCATGCCCACGGCTCCCAGGACG
>JADFIX010000226.1:0-2848 GCA_022566435.1 Planctomycetota bacterium | reverse complement strand
GCATCAAGAGCTGCGCCCACGACGCACGAATCAAAGATCGCCATTTCATGGTTCGCTTTGCGGTTTCCTCCACTTCCGACAAATCTTTCGGATTGACGTGGAGAACCTTCTTCAAGAACTCCGGATTCCGGACCACCGATCCGGCGAACGATCCAAGGCACTCGTCGATCGCACGGTGAGGGGGTCGCCGAAGAAGGACCGGCACATCGTGCTTGATGCCCTCACGGTACACGGCCTTCGTGAGTGACTGAAATAGCTCTTCCGCACCTTGCGCCGTCGGTTCAGCGTCGCAGGCGATACGCACCCGACCGGTGGAATCGAACCCAATGCGATAGGGAAATACCGCCGCGCCGGGCGCCGTGGAAATATCGCTGCGCCTGATGATGTCGGCGCTGGACAGCCCGATTCCATTGAGATAGCCCCGCGCAAGTTTGACAAGATCGGTTTTCTTGAACAAATGATCCAGATCGGATACCGCCGTAACCGGTACGTCGCGGAAGTACAAATCGCCGAAATGCCAGGCGCGAAGCTCCGGGACTTCAATACCGAACTTGGCCGCAACAGCTTTGTCGATCTCGTTCTTTGCCTCGACGAACGTCGGACGCATGTCGCTGTTGAGGGAATTGAAAAAGCGATAAAACGTCGTGCTGGCGAATCTACCCATATGCAAGCGGTACCGGAAGTAATGGGCTTGGCCCAATCGAGTGCCGATTTGATTCCGTGCATCAACCAATTCCCGCACTTTGGGATCGAGCTCCTTACCGAGCTTCATGTACGCCTTCCAGACCCGTTCGGCCTCTTCGGAATCCGTTGTCGTGCGAAGAATGCGGCGAACTTCGCCGGTCGTCAGCTCCTTACCGTCCACCCGAATCCGATGGTTCCGCAGCGCCTGCTCAAGGAATGTTTCCAGTTCAACTTCCTTCTCCACAGCCGCACGAGCTTTTTGCACAGGCAGGAACATGTCGTTCATCGTGCGGGCGAGCCGGGCGACAAACGGATCCGTAATGGTCCCGTCCTTACGTAACAAACCCAGATTCGCGAAAACTCCGGCATCCGAGAGAAGCTTGACCTGCGCCAAACGGGCGTCTTTTTTCTTCTGGAAGGCCTCGGGCGACCCTGTTTTTCGGGCCTCCCAGGAAGCACGTTCCACCTCATCCGCCAGCGGTTGGAATTTCTTCATAAACCGTTCGTAGAACGCCAGAAAAGCGGCCTCGTCCGCCATCAAGACACCGGGCGAGAGAAGGATGCATGACAACATGATCGCTGTCGATAACTTTGTCTTCGCTTTCGTCATCTTCGATCGTCTCCAAACGTACCGCGGGAAACATGCATTGTATCACAGGGACCCGCAAGAGCACCCATGAACACATGTAATTCTGCCGTAACAAACCCCCTGCCGAGCATTCGGCGTCCGCATGAGGTCGATCGACGAATTATCGGCTGGTGGGGTGGGTAGCCGAAGCTATTCCGGTTTGCACCCGTCAGCGTTGATCCCGGGTGAGAAAACCCCGGTTGCGTGGCGATAATTATCCGTTTATTATGCAAGGGACGGCGTTGAGAGATCGGCCACTTATCCGGTAGGAGGCGTTTCGTGTTGCAAAATGAGCAAGGTGCATCCAGTTTGTTCACATCCGAGTCGGTGTCGATGGGACACCCGGATAAGGTCGCGGACCAGATCTCAGACGCCCTTTTGGACAGCTTGATCGAACCCGATCCCGCCGTACGGGTGGCCATCGAGACCTTGGTGACCACGAATTTCGTGGTCCTTGCTGGAGAAGTCACCACCCACAACGCGGCCGCGGCGGCGGCCCTGGCACCCGAAGCTGTAAAACAAACCGTGCGCGACACGATTCGTCGCATCGGCTACACCGACCATCATGCCAACTTCGCCGCAGACACATGTGAGGTGATGTACCGCCTGCACGCCCAGTCTCCGGATATCAGTCAGGGTGTGACCCCGGGTGAGGGGCTCCATTCGGAACAGGGTGCGGGCGATCAGGGCTTGATGTTCGGTTTTGCCTGCGACGAAACGAAGTTGCTGATGCCCCTTCCCATCCAACTGGCCCATCGCCTGGTGGAAGAATTGGCCGCCGCGCGACTGGACGGCAAACTGGCCTGGCTATGCCCCGATTCGAAGTCGCAGGTCACGGTGAGATACGTGGGCGGCGAACCGGTTGGGCTCCACACCATCGTGATTTCCACACAGCACACGAAGGATGTACTGGACCGCGCCAATCCGAACATCATGGCAGACGACGCAAAGGCGCAGATTGTCGAACAAGTGATCAGGCCGGTCGTCGAGCGCGAATGCCCCAGCCTCTGGTCCGACGACGTCATTCTCCATATCAACCCCACCGGCAAATTCGTGGTCGGCGGGCCCGACGGTGACTGCGGCTTGACCGGTCGCAAGATTATAGTCGACTCCTACGGCGGGCGTGGCCGCCACGGGGGCGGCGCGTTTTCCGGTAAGGACCCGACTAAAGTGGACCGGTCGGCCACCTACATGGCCCGCTACATCGCCAAGAACATTGTCGCCGCCGGACTGGCCAAGCAATGCGAAGTCCAGCTCGCCTACGCCATCGGCGTAGCCGAGCCGGTAAGCGTCGCCGTCGACACTTTCGGCACCAGCGATCTTCCGGCGGAAAAGTGGGAACGAATCGTGCGCGATGTGTTTCCGCTCACCCCCGCCAAACTAATCGAAAACCTGAACCTCCGCCGCCCCATATACTTCGAGACCGCCCGCCACGGCCACTTCGGTCGCGACGGCGCCGGCTTCACATGGGAAGAGACCGATCGCATCAATGACCTTCGCGCCGCGGCCGGCGCGCTTCAAGCCGTCTAGTACGAT
>JADFIX010000225.1 GCA_022566435.1 Planctomycetota bacterium | reverse complement strand
AGCCCGTCCATTTCGGGCATCATCCAGTCCGTGATGACCAGCGAGCATCTTTCGGCGTGGACGATTCGAAGAGCTTCGACGCCGTTTGTCGCGGTCAGCACTTCATATCCCGCCTCAATCAAGTACTTGGAGAGCAGGTGGAGCGCGGTCGGGTCGTCATCCACTACCAAAATACGCTGCTGCGTTCGCGATGCGCGAGTATGAGCTTCCTGCAAAGAAGGTGCTTCATGCGTTTGAACCGAGAGCACGCTTCCGAGGTTCCGCCACGCTTCCTTCACGGCGTCGAATGTTTCGGTGAAGTGATTCGCGTCCAGACCGAACGTGTCGGCCGTTCGCAACAGGCCGGCCAAGTCCTCTCGAAAGACTTTCGGTTTGACCAAGACGGTGGCCATCGCCCCCGCGAGGCGTTGCGTTCGGGCAATCTTGGCTGCACGGGAATCATCCTTCAATCCGATGTCATCGATGGCATCCTGGATACGCACGAATTCGCAGAACACATCCGCCAGACGCCAGTCGGCCATCATGGCCGCCGTCAAATCATTGTGGTCGATTTGAAATGTCTCGCGCTCCGCCTGCAGGAGCGCCGGAAGCGGACGGTCCTGCATCTTCCCCAACAAGTCGTCATAGGCCTTGGGAAATGCGGTGGCCAGCGCTAGGTGCCCGATCTTGCACAACAGGGCGACGGTGAACGCCTCGTCCGGCGCGCAGCCCCCAAGCTGTTTCGCTAGCCCGCGGGCAGCCACCGCTCGGGCAACGGATTCCGACCAGAACCGCTCAAAGTTGAATGCTTTCGACGCGCCGTCTCTGTGGGCTGCGAGCAGAGACATTCCGAGTGCGAGATTCTTGACGCTGTGTCTACCCAGGAGCTTGACTGCCATCGAGACGGACCCGATCGTCCGCGAAGCGCCGTAGAGCGGCGAGTTGACCAGCTTGATCACGCGTGCGGCGAGTGCGGGGTCCGACTCCACGGTCGCCACGATTTGCGCTGGCTTGGATGCTTCATCTTCCACCAGCCGCATGAGTTCCAACGCGACGCCGCTCGGTGACGGCAGCTTCCCGGCGCTCTTGATCTCTTTGTAGACCGCGTTCTTCATTGAGCGATTTCCATCACCCGTTTTTCGATAGCCACAACGGTGGCGCCCTGCGCTTGCGGCGCCGGCGTTCGCGAGAGACGCCGGTCGTGAAACCACGCACGAATGGCGCCTATTTCAAATCGCCACGACCTGCCCACTTTGGTCGCCGGAAGCCCTTCATCCGCGATGAGTCGGTATGCGGTTTCCACATTGACCTTCAACATCGCGGAAACTTCATTCGCGGTGAGGCACGCGGTCTTCATTCACGATCACTCTCTAGACGGAGAGGGACGATTCGTTCCAGGTATTGTCGGCTGGATTCTGCGGTCGGGTGACAAGTGACGCTGGAGCGAAGCCCAATGGGGACCAGTGTGATGTTTATTGGCCCCCGAGGTCCTTCTCTCACTGTCATGCTCGCAGGGGTTGGGCGTATGTTTTCCAGTGGCCTCTCTCGCCTCGCGCATCGCCGTCTGCTGAAACTGGAAGGCCGGCTCGGTCAGCCGTTCCCGAAACCTGGCGTTCCGGATGGCCGGCGACTGCAAAGAGTCCGGCGCTTCTTTACTGTGACTACGTGGCGGCCGTGGCTTTGCCGATCACTCGGCTGATTTTCTCGTTGAGTCCGTCGGGGGTGAAAGGCTTCACGATGTAGTCGTTCACGCCGGCCTTGATCGCCTCCATCACGCGCTGCTTCTCGGCTTCCGTGGTGCACATGATCATAGGCACGGTTTTGTCCTGTTCGCGGATCTTCCGCACGAGGGTGATGCCGTCCATGTTGGGCATGTTCCAGTCCACGATCAGCAGATCGGGACGCTCGTTCGCGAAAGCGGCCAACGCCTCGAGCCCATCGGCGGCCTCCGCCACATCCTCGTAACCGATCTGTTTCAGCGCGTTCTTCTGGATACTGCGTATTGTTTTCGAATCGTCGATAAGTAAGATTTTCATACACTAGCTCCTTTTGTTGTAGCGAGTGCCGGTCTCGGCTTCTTCTCCACTTCTATTCCGAATTCGACGCACACGCACCCGAAATCGGTGTCGCACGGAATGACGATGAAGGGGGTCTTGGCGGGATGCGACACGGTGTGATTGGTGCCCGCAATTACGCTGGGCAGCGAGATGCTCACGTTGAGCCCCTCGAAGTCTTTCTTCGCGTTGCCAGCCACCATGTTGGCCAGTTCGCCGATCGCATCGATGAAGTCAGGATCATCGTGCGCAAGTTTCGTACCGGCGAACGCTGACGCGATGCGGCAGGCGACGTCCGCCGAAAAGCTGAGCACCACGCAGCCGGCGGCGTCGCCGGAAAACCCGACCACCGCGGAAATGTCGTGTACCAGGCTATCGTCGGTCCGTAGCCTGGGCTTTCCCACGCGCACTTTCGTGTGAACCATCGTCTCGAACACGCATTGAATCGAGGCGACGAACGGGTTTATGAATCGAATGTCCATTCTTGCTCGCAATTCCAGGGTATCGTTCGGCCTGCACTGGGTGACGTGCCGGTGGCGCAGGCCGAACTCCTCACCAAACTATCGGTTTCGAAAGGTGCCGGCTTGACGCAACAGCCAAGCCGGACATCTCAAAGGCATGGCGCGAGATTATCGGATCGTTCCTGTTCGTCAGGGCGGGGCAACGTCGCCGCGGTACTTGGCGCGAGGGCGACGGTCGCTTGCGCGTCATTTACCGCCACGCCGAAAACGTCGTGCGTGGGGTTCCCTCTGTCGACTTGTGCGGTTTGAGTGGTGGCGTCGGTGGTCGTCCCACGCGACGAACGGTGGAACGGCGATGCGCATTTCAGCAGTCTTTTAAGGGCTCCACGCCTCGGGGACCAGGAACGGTGAGGTTCCCGAGCCCGATGTCATGGCGTTCTTCTCACGCTGTGTGAACCGGGCAAGTCTGCGATCGGACTGGTTCGGCACCGTAGATTTCGTGCACGGGGCGCGACGCCAAGACCTTGGACTTCCCCCAGTCGGTGACGTTCTTGAATTGCTCGGAACCTGTGAAAGCGTCAAAGGAGTCTTTGGAGGACCACTCGGAAATAATCAAGTAAGACGACGGATCGACCACGCCGTGGTATAGGGTGGTTTTGACATGACCGTCCATCTTGCCCATCACTTCAAGTACTTTGGCGAAGACGGTCTCGAACTCCTTTTCCATGCCCTTGATGATTTCGTAGTTCATCCCTACTGTGATCACGTCTTTCCCCTTCGAGTTTATGCCACTGCTCAGCTGCCATGTCTACTATGGCCGATCGACCGGCACCTACGACGATGCAGGTGCTAACTGCTCTGACACGCTTTCGGCGATCAGGGTATACACCTTGCTCGGGATAATATCAAGCCTGAGCAGGTTGGCAAGGTCTTCTATCTCAGGTTCGACTCGCCGCAGTATCGGTGGCAAAGTCGATATGTCCAGCCCGACCGTCTTTACGGCTTTGGTGCAGACTTCCTTGATGTGTACGGGGTCCGAGGCTTCGCACAGGCAGGTCGCCACATCGCCGGCCCCGTTTACCAGCAGCGCCAGCCGCACGGCGTCGCCGGGAACGCTTTCGTCCTCGAACTCGAAGTCGTGGTGGTGACGGACGGCAAGCACCAATTCCTGCGGTAGCGACCAACGCTCGAGGGCCATCGCGCCCACCTCGGCGTGCGACAGTCCCAGGGTACGGCGTTCATGCACGCGGAAATCGCACTCGCTTCGCGGGGTGTAGAACGCGGTCACCTCCCGGTAGTCGTCGGGCACGGCTCGCGCAAGGATTACGACACCGACATCGCTGAACAGCCCGGCGAGAAAAGCCCTGTCGCGTTCGATGCATTTGACGGCGTCGGCGAAATGAGCCGCGACAACCGCCGTTCCAAGCGACCGCCGCCAGAAGTAGCTCGCGTCGATGAGCGGCGTCTTCGACGCGGCGATTCCCGCCATAAGACCACGGGCCACGACCAATTCGCGAATCCGCTTGATTCCCAAGCGGGTGATCGCTTTGTCGAGCGTCGAGGTCTTGTTGGTGCCACCGTACAGCGATGAGTTTGCCATCCGAACCACGTCGGAGGCAATGCCCGCGTCCGCCGCGAGGACGCGCACCACGTCTTTTATTTTGAAGTCCGGGTCCGCGGTCACCTCGAGGAGGTGGGTGACGACGTCGGGGATTGACGGTACGGCGTCTGCGTCGTCAATACAGCGAAGAATGCGTTCGTCCATGATGGTTAGCCTCGTGTTTCAAACCAAATTCAAATGTCAGGTGTTCGCCCGGGCGAGCCGACGCAGTTCGAACGACTTGAACCATCGTTCGGCCCGAACAAAACAGCGCTTTGTTTCTTCTACTAGGAGGGACATGTCTTCCGCCTTCGATATGTATTCACACGCACCCCTGGCGATCAAATCCGCCGCCGGCGCGATGTGGGCATCCGCGGTCAACATGATCATCTGCGTCAGCGGTGCGATCTCTTTGACCTCGCCCACGAGTTCGACCCCGGTCATACCGGGCATGTTGATGTCGCTGATCACCACCCGGTATCGGTGACGACGAACGAGCTCCAAGGCGGCCTTGGCCGATAGCGCGGTGTCGCAGGGGATTCCACTTAGCTCGAGTTTGCGACTCACCAGTCGCAAGATGGCTTCATCATCGTCCACGACCAGAGTCAAGATAGGCGGCAGTAAATCACTCTCCTGAAGAGGTGTTCTACGCGTACGCATTACCTCGACCGTCACGGTCGCACGGCGATCCGGCGATCATGTCATCGGCAAGCGCAAAGCGCGTCTTTATCTGACGTCGTTGTGTCAAATTCGTGCAGCAAGCTCTCAAGACAGGAGTTTTCGATCATAATCGATGCCAAAAGTTAGCTATGACGCTCTAGATGGTTCGTCCAGCCGGCTTATCTGCGCACCGCCAATAGCGACCGCGCGCCATCGGCAAGGGCTCGTGGAATATTGGGAAGTGCCACGACGTGGTCCACACACCCGGTTTCGAACGCGGCCTTGGGCATGCCGAAGACGACGCTGCTGGCTTGGTCCTGGGCTAGTGTATGAGCACCCTCCTTTTTAAGCAGCTCCAGCCCCGTGGCGCCGTCCGTGCCCATTCCGGTCATGACGATGGCCACCGTTCGCTCCGGACACGCCGAAGCCAGTGAGTCGAACATCACGTCGACCGACGGCCGAAATCCCCCGACTTTCGGGCCTTTGGAAATCTCGACGGCCAGTCTTGAACCGCGGCCGGTCACCCGCAGATGCGTATCGCCGGGCGCGATCAGTGCTGTTCCGGGAAGTAGTTCACTTCCGTGGCTTGCTTCTTTGACCTCAATTCGAGATTCCAAGTTCAGTCGATCGGCCAACGGCTTCGTGAAGTCTGCCGGCATATGCTGGGTGATTAAGATAGGCGGAAAGTTACGTGGAAAGGTCGGCAAGATCTGGTGCAACGTCTGGGGTCCGCCGGCGCTGATTCCGATGGCGACGACGGAATCAAGCGGCACATCCTTTCCGATTCCGCCAAACTCACTGGGGGCAATCTTCTGCGCCAAGCTGCCCCGATTACTGGCTGCCGCTGCCAGCACGGCGTGGACCACCTTTTCGCGAAACGATTCGATCCGGGCGTCTTTGTCGGCCAGCGGTTTGGCGACGTAGTCCACGGCACCCCGTTCGAGGGCGTCGAGTGTGGTCTTCGCACCGGCCTGTGTCTTGGTCGAAACGACGACGATGGCCGTCGGGCGCTCTTTCATGACCCGGTCAATGACTTCCAGTCCTGACATGCCGGGCATTTCGATGTCGAGAGTCACGACGTCGGGTTTGCTCGCAAGAATTTTCTTGAGACCCAGCGTGCCGTTCTGAGCGGTATCGATCACCTCGATGATATCGATCCGCTCGAGCGCGTGGCGTAGCATCGACCGCATGAACACGGAGTCGTCGACAATCAATACGCGAATGGGTTTGTGCTTCATTGATTGACTCGGATTCACTTCGCTGGAGACGTTTCGCGGTGGAGCACGCCGTTGCGGATCGACTCGGCGATCTGGTCGACGAGCCCATTTTGCACAGCAGGTTCGCCGAGTTCGTCGTGTACGTAATCTTTATCGGTGCGCAATACGCGACACTGTTCTTCCGACGTGTACTCGATTGGTGAATCGGTTCGGTATGGCTATCGGACGCGTCATGGTGCATGCGTACGTAAAGCAGCGCCGCGACAGCGACGACAAGAGCGGTAGAACGTAAAGCATCTCGGAGAACGTCAGGAACGTGCCTACGCGGCAAGCGGCGGACGGCACCACACCGAAAGATCATTGAGAAATGGCTGCCGAGGACCGGAATTCCAGCCTCCCCGAAACACCTTGCGGTGTGCTGGTCGTTGCATCTCCTCAAGTACAACGCCGATGCCACAGGCTTTTGCAAGAAATCCGCGGCGCCCAAATGCAATCCCTTCGCGATCATGCCGGGATCGCCGTCACCGCTTAGAAAGATGACCGCCGGCTTGTGTGAAGAATCTGAGGCCATGATCCGCCGGCATGTTTCGAAGCCGTCTATGCCGGGAAGGTTCACGTCGAGCAAGACAA
>JADFIX010000224.1:3294-6610 GCA_022566435.1 Planctomycetota bacterium | reverse complement strand
ATTTCGCGTCTCCTTGCTTGAATCGCGTAAACCCTAACATATACCGAACTTATGAACCGGAGTCAAGTAGAGAATCAGAAAGGATTATACCCCAGTCAGCCCGGCGGTGTCAAGCAAATGTGCGAATCGCATCGCGCCACGAAAATGGGGCGGACCTGAAGGCCCGCCCCACACTCGATACAATTCTTACATTCCCACGATCTACGGACACTGCGTCAAATCGGGAATCTCATCGTCGGGGAACGGAGACGCGACTTCGCCGTACGTCTTTCCCTGGAACCCAAAGATGATCACCAGCACGTCATTGATATTGACTTGCAGATTCATCTGTACGCCATTCAGGACCGGATGAATGTCCGTCACCGACAGATGCGTCGCGTTAAGTGCGGTGGGGTCATTCAACGTCTTGATCGCCGCAACCGCATCGTCGATATTCACCGTGCCGTTCGGGGACGTCCATACGTTCGGTGGATTCCCTGCCGGCCCGGTAAAGTTGCCCACGGCGTCGCCAAGCCACTTGCTACCCGGCTTGGCCTGGGTGTCAAACAAGGCATCGGCCGACAATACGCTGGCGGCCTCGACCGCGATGGCATAAGTTGTGGTCGGAACGATCGGACAACCGGTCAGATGCAACGTCGGACATCCAGACCAATCCGGCTCGACCGCCGGTTTCGTCGTAGTGACAACCGAGATGCAGGTTGCCGGAGAGAGCCCTGCGCCGTTCACCGGCGCGGTCGCCCACCACGGTCCGGTACCGATGAGACCGTTCACCTGTGTGCTATCAATCGACACGCGTATATGAAGGCTTGACGGGTTGGTTTGCCCCGCGCCACGCGGATCGATCGAGATGTAGCGGTTCTTCCGGATGTCGTGCGGAGGCGGGGCGGTCAGAGGCGGCCTTACGGGCGGGGGAGGCGAAACCAAGGCGGGTATCGCCCCGACGATCATGGTGTAATCTGAATTGCTGGTGACACCGACAAACGGCTGGCCGAGGATCGCAAACGACCCGTCGTCGAAGACCACCCCCCCCGTGGAGGAGACCGTGGCAAAGGGCATCGTTATTTGTGGCCCTTGTTCCCGACTATCATCGACGGCACTGAACGCCGTGGTGGTAGAGGTTGTTACCAAACCATTCGACACGCTTCTAGGGTACAATTGTCCCATCACCACAGACGCGAATCCGGTCATACCCAACGCTGCGACAACAATTGTCCGTACGCCATAGAGCCGTTTCATTGCTGATCCTTTCCGACGACTTCCGAAATCTCCTCTGCACTTGAAAGTGGCTGTGCGCCGATCGCGGCACATTCCGGGCTCCTTCCGATGATTCTTTAGTTGCCGATGACTACGCTCCCGACTGGTGCATCAAATGTCATCCGCTTGCCGTCCGCCCCAACCGTAAACGTGTTGCCGGCAGCCGCGGTGTACGAACCTTTCACGATGCTGATGATGGCACCGGAGCTGGCTTCCTTCACCGCTTCCTTTACGGTGAAGAACGGCCTGAACACCGTACCGTCGCTGGACGCATAACCGATCGCATGATCGCTATCGGCATAGACGACGTTCGACCCGGGAAACGTCTGGATCGCATTCTCCAGGTCGTCGTTCTCAAAGCCGGTTCCCGCGTTGCCCTGGTTTTGCCCGTTTGGGCAGCCGCTGTTGGTGTGGATGCCGAGCGCCAGCTCATCAGTGCGAGTGCTGGCGAAAAGGTATACGGGACTACCGGAGTTGCCCGCCTCGGTGTCTACGGAGTATTCGATCACCACATCCGAATCTCCCTGGACATCCTCATTCTCGAACGGGCCGCTGTCCGTCTGCAAGGTTCGGTTGTTCGTGTTGCAATTTGAATGGGCGGCGCAGTCCGTGGTACCACCGGTCCCCGCGGGAATGTTGTCGATGCCATAGCCCGTCACCCGGACCGTCAATGGACTCGAGTCTCGCGTCATCCGGAAAAACTCCCCTTGCGCATGGACAGGCAGCAGGTTTGTGTTGGTGTTGGGAAAGCAGCCGAAAACAGCCCAATCGTCGCCGACTCCGGTCCCGTCGGTGCGCGATTGAATGGTTGCAGGGTCGACGGGATACTGGTCGTTCAAACTGGCGAAGTTGGTACTCCCATTTGCATTGGAGAGGGGTACCGCAAACTCGACCGCGGCAGGATTGCCCGCCGTGCCGAAGGGGGCACAGTGCCCGGCCGTCAATAGGGCCCCATTGGAAACCAACCAAGTAGTGCACCGGGCAATCTGATTGGGACTCGTGCCGAAGATCAGACGACCCTCGCGTAGGTCGCCGATGGGCCCGATATAGTTGCGGTTGTCGACGAGATGGTTAGGATCGCATAATTCCCGCTGGGATGGCTCACCGTCGCCAGCCTCCGAATCGCGCCGCCCGAAACTGACCGCTTTGACACGGAAGAAGATTCCTCGATCCACCGAGGCGACATGCAGCTCGATCTCGACGGCGTCGCCGTTGAAGAAGCCGGATGAACCCTGCCAGTGAGATAGACCCGTTGCGTCCAAACGCTGCCAATCACCGTCTTCGAGCGAGGTGACGATCAGATAGCTTCGCTCGCCGAGGTCGTAGTCGGCGAAGTTGAGCCGCAGCCACGTCGCTCGCGGAACGCGCACTTCCTGGCGAAACGCTGAAACGGTCTCCGTCGGGCGGCCGTCGTGGAGGCCGGAGTTTATCTCATAGACTTGCCTGTGGTAGGGGGTAAACGCCGGCTGGGCCAGAGCAGCAGCGGTGAGCCCGAGCGGCCAGAATACCCCTAAGATCATGCTGTGAAGGATTCTCGGGTTCATTAGACTGTTGCGCTACTCTCCAATGACGACCGGGCCAACCGGTAAGAGAATGGTTACGGCCGTATTGAAAGTGACCGGCCCGCTATACGAGCCGCTCACAATACTGATCTGTCCGGGTTTACCCCCATTGGCAACTGCATCCGCGGCATCCTGTAGATCTAGGAACGGCGCAAAGATGCTGCCCGTTCCACTGCCGGAGGAGGTAACGGTGTCAACATATACAGTATTAGGACCCGGAAAATCCTCGATCGCGGCGGCCAGCTCTGGCGTAATGAACGACCAACCAAAGTTTGAACCGCCGATCGCGGTACACGCACCGCGTGTATGAATGCCGATCACGAGGTCAGAGGCGTCCAAGATAATCGGCGAACCGGAATTACTTCCCATGGTATCGACTTGGTAAAAGTGTAGGAAACCTGTAGTCGTGGTATATGGGCCAGTGGCGCTCTGGTTGGTATAATTGCTTGTGTTCCCGTTCCACCCGTTCCTTATAACGCCCCCACTGCACGGACTGGGTG
>JADFIX010000224.1:2439-3257 GCA_022566435.1 Planctomycetota bacterium | reverse complement strand
CCCCGCCGGTCTGTTGTCATTTCCGTAGCCGGCTACTCGGATGGTCGTGCCCGCGGTCGCGATTACCACGCGCAACCGATAGAAACCCTGATCGACACCCGCAAAACGCCCCGTGTTCGCATTGGGCAAGACTGCGAAGACGCCCCAGTCCTGGGCGGCTAACCCTCCCCTTCGAAAGACGGGTACAACACCGGGATCAATCGCGTACACGTCGTCCCCGCTTAGCTCGGGGTTCGTCACTCCGGCGCTCGTGGAGGCAGGAACGTCAAACTCGACGACCGCACCAAGGAACGCCCCGTCCACCGCCCCGTCGTTATCGGCGTCCACAACGTGCCCCGCGGTTAAAAGCGCGCCGTTAGAAGCAATGAACGCCGTAGCATGTACTGATGGTGGGTTGCGCGTGGGGAAGCATATACGCCCCGCGGCATCATCACGTGATGTTGAAGCGCTGCGGTTGTCGTTAAACCCGCAAATTGTGACCCGTTGACCACCATCGTCATCCGCCGGCTGCGCTTCTCTCAGACCGGAGTCGACGTCCAGCTTTTCCTTTTCAAACTCAACCGCCGAGGGCTGTCCCCAAACTTGCAAGCACATCCCAGCCATCAACAAACATGGTAAGAGCCGGCTGATTCTCTGCTGCCCCCATGGCCCGCCTCTAAAGGGAAGAACTGCCCAATCCTCTCGGCGCCAATATGATTTTGCGTTATTGACCAAAAAGATCGCCCTCCGGGTTGATCCGGTATTAGTGCAGACTCACCAGGACCAGGACCAGACCCTGCCCATGTTCCAAAGAGGTCATGGCCTTTCCGATGATCGCA
>JADFIX010000224.1:0-2429 GCA_022566435.1 Planctomycetota bacterium | reverse complement strand
ATCGCACCGTGGGCCCTGTAGTAATCGGTGACTTTCATCGCGTGCCCTAGAGTGTCGGAGGCGGTGAGCAGATCGCCCGGTTGGATCGGACCATTCGATGCGTCGGCCCAGCAGTAGACCCGACCAGACAGGGCCACCGGGTGATCACCGTCGGCCACGGAGCCGGCTTGGCCCATCAACATTCCCGGCTTAACGCCGCCCGCTCCGCTGATGATCCCGGCGACGCGACGGTCGTAGGCCTTGCTGCTGACCAAGAGCTTTCCAGGTTGTTTAGGATCAATCGAGACCACTGCGCCGGGTTTGACGGTGCCGGTGGGTCCATCAATGTCGAACTGTTCGGACAGATCGCTGCCGCCCCTGATTTGGAGTTCGTCCGTTACGATCCGCGAGTCGCCGGTATTGTTGTAGTCACCGAAAATACTTACGTTGCTGCTGCCGTCACTATTCCAAACTCGTAGCAGGCCGGCCTTGGTGCCACCCTTCGCCACGTGATCAGCTTCCAGAAGGACGCGAACGTCACCATCCCTGTCGTGAAGAAGTATTCGGCCACCATCGTGGCGGCCACCATCGTGGGCAGCCTCTATGCGAACGGCATCAAAGCCCTGTCTATTCTTTACCAATATCTTGGCGGCGCCGTAGTTGGAGTGCTGGGCTTCCAGAATAATCCTTTCTTCCCCGTTGCTGTCGTTGATTTCTATATACCCAGCGAGAGTACCGGTTACACCGTGGCGGGCGTGGATGACAACAGCATCCTGGTCGTTGGCAGTCCTTACCCGGATTTGCCCCGATTCGCCGCGGTCACCTTCCAGGATGATGGTGTTTTGACCCGAGTCGTTGCGCACGTCGATCCTGCCCCCCCTACCGGTGCTGTCCGCATCCAACTCGATGGTCGGCGTTCCGTTGCTCTTGGAGAGGATCAGTTCCCCACCGCCACCGATACCGGTGGAGGGCTCGCAGGCACGAAGGTCAACCGTTACCGTTTCAGCAGTCCCTGCTGCTCCTGATGAGACCGCCAGTTCAAGCTCCCCACACTGGCCATCAGAGGGAGGCGCTGCTCTCCCGGCGGCCCCACCGCCCGCGGAATCGCCCGTGGGGATCACGCGTAGCACAGCGTACCGGACTGGATCACCTTCCTGCCCAGCCCTGGGACCCATGACGCTCAACCTCCCGAAATGGGAGGCGTCGCCCCAGTCAAAATTATCTGTCGTTTCACCGCTCGAGACACAGCTCGTGCGAAACGCCTGCGCGGAAGAGTTGACTGGAATCAACGGCGCGAGCTCCGGGCCACCGTTAACCACTACGCCAAGCCAACGCCCGCTGCCGTCGAAGATCGTCTCCGTGATCGGTATCGTGGTGCTGACAACCCCGTCCATGCCCGACGAAGTGATCGGGATGGGATTCCCGACCGGACCGAACCCGTTCTCGTCCGCGTAGAATTGGAACGTGAGGTCGACCGCTCCCTGCAGCGGCTGCTGGTCGGGTCCCTTCAAAAATGCTTGAAAACTCAATTGATTGGTCGGGTCGTTCCCGGGGCCCAGTTGGGCACAGGTCTCGCACACCCCGCTCGGCGTACCGGTGCACAGGCCGAGCACACACGCGTCGGGATCGGTGCAGGCGTCGCCGTCGTCGCAAGGCCCACCCTCGTTTATGTCATTAGGCTGACACGTTCCCGTCTGGTCACAGGTATCCGGGGCGGTACACAGCGTATCGCTCTGACTGCCGCAGGGATCGCCATTAGAGGGCGGGAACTCGCACGTATTTAAGGGTCCACACACATTATCAGTGCACTCGTTGTCGTCGTCACACTCCTGGCTGGTCACGCAACACCCCTCTTCGTCAAGCGTGTTGACACAGGTATCGTCCGCGTCGTCACACTCATCGGTCGTGCATGGGTTGCCGTCGTCGCAGTTCCGAGGGGTTCCGCCGCCACAGTCGCCACCCGTGCAGGTCTCGCCCACGGTGCAGAACAATCCGTCATCGCACGGTGTGTCGTCTTGTTCGAGGTTATCCTGGCACGCACCGGCACCGTCACAGGTGTCCGCGTGGTTGCACGGGGTATCGGTTTGGTCGCCGCAGGGCGCACCGGGAGGCAACGGCGGGTTTGTGCAGAGTCCGGCAGCGCACACATCAGGCCTGTCGCATATTTCGTCCGTGCAGGCGTTGCCGTCGTTGCAGTCGGCGTCGACGTAGCAAAAACCCGGGAACAACTCGTTGCCGCAGGTGTCGGCACCCTCATCGCAGAAGTCGTCGGTGAACGGGTCGCCGTCGTCGCAGTCCGGCGGGGTGCCGGCCAGGCATACGTCGTTGACGCACCTTTCGTCGCCGTTGCAGAACTGCCCGTCGTCGCACTCCGCATCGCAGACACACGGTCGCGGGGCGCAGGGGACGATGTCGATTTGGTAATTGCCGCAGGCGTCACCACTACCATC
>JADFIX010000223.1:2407-6619 GCA_022566435.1 Planctomycetota bacterium | reverse complement strand
CGACGTGTACTCGCTGGGCAGCGTGCTCTACGAGATGCTCGCCGGCGAGCCGCCGTTTGCCGGTGAGCGTCGGGAGGTCCTACGGCAAGCCGCGCGCGGGGATTTGAGCGATGCATTCGAGGAACTAGATGCGTGCGAATCTCATCCGGAACTGGCGGACATCGCGCGACGCTGTCTGTCGCCGAACCCGGCCGATCGTCCACGCGACGGCGGTGTGATCGCCGCGGAAATCGTCGCGCACCTGGCATCGCTGGAAGTACGGGCGCGCGAATCGGAACTGGCAGCTGCTCGGGCCGACGCGCGGGCAAGTCATGATCGTCGGGCCCGACGTTTGATCCTGGCGCTGGCTTTGGCGGTCATCGCGGTCATTATCGTGGCCGGAGGAGGAGCGTTCGCGATGTCACGGCAACGGCAGGAACGGATGCAGCAGCGTGTTCGTATCGTGAACGCGGCGATCGATCGCGCTGCCCAGCTACTCGGGCGTGCAACGGCGGCGACGGTCGGACAACAGGAGCCGTGGCAGCGTGCGCTCTTGGCGGGCGAATCGTTGAGCGACGAAATCGCCGAGGGTGGCATCGAAGAGAGCGCCGCTGCCCGCGCCGAGAGTCTTCTGCAAAGTCTGGACAAAGCTGACCAGGACCGACGCATCATCGAGCGCATCGAAGAAGTCGTCGCCGTCGGCGCTACGCACGAAGACCTAATCAGTTGGCGATGGATGGAGGAGCAGCTTCGCGCCGCGTTTCTGGACTACGGAATCGACTTGAACAAGCTGACGCCGGAGGAGACGGCCGCACGAATCCGCGAGAGCGATCTTGCACCGCAATTGACGGACGGATTGGAACTCTGGGTGGGCACTTGCGCGATGCTCCCGGCACTTGGAGACAAAACGTTCGAGGAAGATGATCTCATCATATGGAAGGCCGCCTTCGCGTTGGCCGACCCCGACCCGGTCGCCGCCGCCGTTCGGGAGCTGGTTTACGAAACCGGTGACGTGAAGCGCGAGCGGGTCGTCGATCTCATCGACAGGCTTGACTTCGAAAAGGTTCGTCCACGGACTCTTTCCTGGCTTGCCTTCGCGGGGTTCGGTAAGCTGGACTCCAGTCTCGGCGAGGACATCTTCCGGCGTGCCATGCTGATCTATCCGGACGATTTCATGCTGCTGTTTGACTATGCCTACTTCACTGCAAAGTCGGGAGATTGGGAAAAGGCGGTGGGGGCCTATTCACGCTGTCTGGCGATTCGGCCTCGTTCAGCCGGCATTTGGCGATGCCTCGGTGTCGCCCAACGGAACACAGACAAGCTGGCGGCGTCGTTGGATGCGTTGCGGCGATCGATCGAAATTCAGCCGGACCACGCCCACACGTACCTGGACTTGGGCATCACGCTTGACGCATTGGGTGATCGCGATGAAGCGATCAGCGCCTACGAAGACGCGCTCGAGCTTTTCCCAGAGCTTACAGACGCGCAGGATCGGCTCGAAAAGCTTCGGGATGATGGATCCGGCGATTAGAGAACGCATGGACTTCACCTTTTGGGTCGGCGAGTTTATGATTTGGCTGTGCGTGCCGAACGACAGGTGAGAGAAGTAACGAAATCACGACGCCGGATGTGGTATCCGGCGCGGTGCGGCGAAGGCCGCCTAACGAAGGAGAGTGTTATGAAGAAAGGTGCATACCTTGGAATTTTCGTCTTGTCGGCTGGTGCGATATTCGTGGCACCTCGTGCGATGTCGGGCGATCCGGATCCGGCGAAAAGCATGTCACCGGAGGAGCAGGCGAAGATGGCCGAATGCATGATGATGGCCCAGCCGGGCGATCACCACAAGCATCTTGACGTATTCGTCGGTTCGTGGCTAACGAAAACCAAGGTGTGGATGGGCGGTCCCGGCTCCGATCCGCTCGAGTCCAGCGGCACATCCAAATTCAAGTGGGTGTTGGACGGCCGCTTCGTGCAGGAAGAGCACCATGGATCGATGATGGGCATGCCGTACGAGGGCATCGGCATGATCGGATACGACGGCTTCCGGAATATGTATACCACCTCTTGGTACTCCAACATGGGAACCAACGTGCTGGCAAGCACAGGTGCGCGAAACCCTGAAACGGGGGTGTTTACGTACTACGGCCAGATGGACGAGCCGGCCCTGAACGTTGTCGGACGCATCGTGAAGTACGTCTGCCGCTTTGAAAACTCGAACAAATTCGTCTTTTCCATCATCGACCTTCACGCCGGTGACGACTACAAAGTCATCGAAATAGCATACGAACGAAAATAGTCGGTGCGATAAAGCTCTTTCGACCTTGGGTACGAAGATGCCCCAGGTCTGTCGGAGGCTCTGAATCAAGAAGCTGATGTCTGACCGGCGCCGGTGAACGAGCACCGCGACGGGCCCTGATACCGCTTGCCCACCCCGCGGTCCTTGCCTCTCGCGAGCCAGCGGTGTACACTAGGCGGCTGGTGAATCGTGTCGAGGTCTGCGTAGACACACGGTTCGAATGGGAGGGCCTATCTCATGCCAAGCAGAGAAAAAACATCAGCCAGTCCTGGCCTATGCGTCTTATTGGCAGTTGCTTCGTTGGCGAATGCGTCACCGACCCCGCCGACAGAATGGGGCCAGGGGTCGATCTTCGGCTGGGGCATGTATGTAGTCGGCGCGGACTTGAGCGAGGGCTTCGTGGCGGTCGATGCGGGCCGCGGACATAGTCTTGGACTCAAGGGCGATGGGTCGATCTCGGCGTGGGGTTACGATCACTATGGGCAATGTGATGTGCCGGCACCAAACTCGAACTTCGTGGCAGTTGCGGTAGGCGAATTCCATAGTCTTGGCCTGAGGGGCGATGGCTCGGTCGTCGCGTGGGGGAATTCATATCACGGCCAGAGCAGGGTGCCTATTCCTAACACAGACTACGTCGCCGTAGCTGCGGGCTACTGGCACAGCATGGGCTTGAAGTCCGACGGCTCAATTGTGGCGTGGGGATTCAATTCCTTGGGGCAACTCGACGTTCCCGAGCCAAACACGGACTTCGTAGCGATTTCGGTGGCAGGGTCCCACAGTCTGGGCTTGAAGTCCGATGGCTCAATAGTTTCGTGGGGAACCAATTCCTGGGGGCAAGGCAATGTTCCCGAGCCAAACACGGACTTCGTAGCTGTGTCGGCGGGCGGTGCCCATAGTCTGGGCTTGAAGTCTGACGGATCAATCGTGGCGTGGGGATACGACTCGATGGGGCAGACTGACGTTCCCGAGCCAAACACGAACTTCGTATCGGTGTCGGCCGCCGGCTACCACAGTGTTGGATTGAAGGCCGATGGCTCGATTGTGTCATGGGGACTCAACGACAACGGATGTTGCAACGTGCCAACGCCGAATACCGATTTTATCGGCGTAGCGACGGCCGCAACACACAATCTAGGGTTAAAGGCCGACGGCTCGATCCTAACGTGGGGACACAATGACCGCGGGCAAAGCAACATGGCGCCCCCCAACATCGACTTTGTAGCGGTTTCGGCGGGCGGCTCCCACAGCATGGGCCTAAGCATCGATGGCTCAATTGTGGCGTGGGGAATCAACGGATTCGGGCAACGCGACGTTCCCGAGCCAAACACGGACTTTGTGGCCATCGCTTCGGGCTATCGTCACAATCTCGGGCTAAAGGTTGATGGCTCGATCGTGGCGTGGGGATACTACGCCTCCAGTTGTTGCGATATACCAGCGCCGAATGCCGATTTTATGGGCATCGCAGCAGGCGGCGGATATCACGGAGGGGAACACAGCCTGGGCTTGAAGGTCGACGGCTCAATCGTGGCGTGGGGGTGCGGGGATCCTGAATTTGACTTCGGGCAATGCGACGTACCGGCGCCGAATACGGATTTCGTAGCGGTTGCGGGTGGGCATTACCATAGTCTTGGCCTGAAGAGTGACGGCTCAATCGTGGCGTGGGGCTCCAACTCGTCGGGGCAAATCGACGTTCCGGAGCCGAACACGAACTTCGTGGCGTTCGCCGCAGGATGGTCGCACAGCCTCGGCGTGAAGGCCAACGGCTCGATCGTGGCGTGGGGAGCCGGCTTGTCGGGGCCAGCCGACGTTCCAGAGCCGAACGAGAATTTTGTCGCAGTCGCCGCGGGCGGATATCACAGTGTTGGCTTAAAGGCCGACGGCTCGATCGCCGCGTGGGGAAACAACAGCGCCAACCAAATCAACGTGCCTAGGGTGAA
>JADFIX010000223.1:0-2397 GCA_022566435.1 Planctomycetota bacterium | reverse complement strand
ACATGAATGCTGTGACGATCGCCACGGGCATGCATCACAATCTCGCGATTGCGGGCTATCCGCGCGACGACCTCGACGGCGACGGTTTCGTCGACGATTGCGACTTCTGTCTCGATTCAGACCTTGCCAAGTTGATCGTAGTTGAACGATGCACGACCGGCGTCATCAACGAATTACTTGACGATGGGTGCACGATGAGCGATGTGCTCACCGAATGCTCGACCGGAGCTCGAGACGAGGGTAAATTGACGGCCTGCGTCGCGCGCCATGCCAATGAGTGGCGGCGGCAGGGGTTGCTATCCGACAAAGACGTCGGCCGTATCGCCCGTTGCGCTGGCACCTCTAATGAACGTAGACCCTCCGAACGCACCAACGATCTCAGATCGCGCGGCAGGCGGTGACAAGACACCTGCATGCGAAATCGGTAGTGCGTTTTTGTCGTACGCGCCGCCGAATCGCCCCACGTGACTTGCGCGTGATACTCGTCGCCGGGATATTGCTCGCGTATCTAGAATTGTTGCACAGGATACCAAACAAGCCGAAGCAGATCTCGCATACCGTCAACAGGTTTGTCGACAGCGTTGAGTGGGGCGACAATCGAGCCGTCCTGGTCCACCGCCGCGAGCACGGCCGGCAGGAGCCGATGGAACGCACCGGTCGGTTGCCACCGTCCAGGTATAGGACTTGAAAAACCGTAGATATTGACTACGCCGCACGGGATTCGAACCTGTAACCTTCGGTTCCGTAGACCGATGCTCTATCCAATTGAGCTAGCGGCGCTTAACGACGTGCCTTGGCGACACGTCCGGTACACGCGACAACGACCCGCAGGTCTCCAAGTCACGGCTAAGTATTATGAACGACAACGCCCGCGGCCTCAAGTCGCGGACGGCGAGGGTCCCCCTGCCCCGACAACTTCAGAGCGCACCCGACCGGTCCGTGGCCTATTTGCCGTAGTGCTTGGCCATCGCCTCGATCGCGGTGTGCAGCTTCTCGGCGTAGGACGCGGCGGCGTTCTGCTTGGCCTTCATGGCGGCCACCATGACCGCGTGGTGGTCGGCCAGCTTCGACAGATAGGCGTCGTAGCCGTCCGCACCGGCGGCCACGGGCTTGACCTTCTGCGTCAGGAAGTATTCCGAGACGACCTGTATGACGTGCGAGGCGTGGGCCTCTTTTGTGGTCACCCAGCGAGCGCCCTGGTTTAAGGCCTGGGCATTGTGCCCACCGGCCAATTTTGCCATTTCCGCCATGGCCTTGGCGATCGTCGTCGCGTCTTCGTGGAGGCGCGCAATCCGTGCCGCGTCGTCATAGATGCCGCAGGGCACTTGGCAGTGTGCTCGGACGCTGCTCGGCGACGTGCCCCAGAGGAGGATGGCCGAAAGTGTCATCACACCGAGAACCGAAAAACTCGCACAACAAAAGCGCTTCATGGCATTGTCTCCTTGGAATATGAGCGTGAATCTTCAGGCGTCCCGCCCGAGCTACGCAGAGTCGACGCCGATTCTGGGGCGTGAGCGGTGAATGTCAAGCCGATGCGGTGGAAGGGCTCTTCGAACTCCGTTCAGACCGGATCATCCGAGGGATCTGGAGGGAGTTTCTCGCGAGACTCGTTCGAACACCGCCGCCGCTCACCGGTAAAGCCGGTGATTTCCAAGTGTGGGTCGTCGATGTTTGTGCGGTGATCCACTTTCAACGCGAGTTCGAGGTCGGCAAGACGGACCGGCAGAATTCCGGAGTTGTCCCAAGTCATTCCTGATGTTTTTGCGATTGCGCGAACAAGGTCGACGTTGCTGGGTGGCGGGAGCGGTACCATTTCATAATCCGTCTCGTCGATCATGTAGTACATCTTATTATTGGCATAGTGGAACTTAATGCGCGTGGCACCATCAGACTGGGCTTGCGCAATAATCGAGGCATACAGCTCGCCGAGTTGACGCGGTCGAATGGTGTAAAACCCGGTGAAGTCCATATCGATAGACGCCATCGTTCCATCTTCAAGAGATTCTGGTCGTTGGCGACGTACCTGCAGGCGTCGAGCGCGGTTTCGTAATGCTTGCGAAAATGCATCGGAAAATGGCCACATGCTGAGAAACCCCTTTGCGAACGCGATACTCGTTACGACCTATTACAATAATTGTAGGGATCGAGTCTGCCCGACGTCCACGAGAGTGGTCTTGACAATGGCAAAATGGCTGCAGCTGAGTGCCATGGCCAAGCGAAGCGCCGCCATGTTATCGTAGCGCCAGCATGCCGGCGCCCGACTTCGGCGGGCTTGGGCATGGCACCCTCCACCGTCGGCGCCTCCGGCATCAGGGCCTAGAGCACTTCCCGTTTCTGTGTTCCGAGCCGCAGGCTTCAGCCTGCGCGGTTTCTCGCCGCTCGATGGGCTGCGCATGG
>JADFIX010000222.1 GCA_022566435.1 Planctomycetota bacterium | reverse complement strand
CACTCAACCCACGTGTCCGCTCATAAGGTTCTGCTGGCCTACGACAAACGGTGCGGACGCTCTCCGAAGGGGAAGCGATGATGTTTACAGCAGTGGTCCCGGACGCACCACAATGGGTCGTTGTTTCGTCGTACGAAACCCGACCAAAATAACTACGTTGCTGGCTGCCGCGACGGCCCAACGATCAGCACCAGCAATACGCCCAAGATACTGACCTCATTCGTTGACGATGACGATGGTATCCATTCCCGAAATATCTTGACCGTCGAAGGTCTTGCCGGTCAGAATTGCTTCCGTCGCCCCTGTTTCGAGTTGGAGATTCTCCGTCTCTATGTGTAGCATAAGGTCATCGTCGCCGTCGTCGTCGACATCTTCGTACGACGCAAGCAGTCGCCTGCCGTTGCCACGCAACGCTATTGACGCACCAGCGAGATTTATCGTATCCGGGTCTACTGTCGTAGCGTCAAATTCGCCGGTAGTGAGAATCGCGACGGGTACGACGCCGTGGCTGCCGAGATTGATGGAATTCGGATCGCTTCCAGGTTTAATGTCGATCACGACGGTGATGATTGGGATCTGGAATTCGTATGCGCCCATATCCACGACTGGCGGTCCTTGAGGGCCGGGATTCCCCGTGTCAGGTGTGTTGGGGTCATTGACGAAGCGGGAATTGCCGTCAAGATCGACAGTAATACCTGGTGGCACCGCATTGTTATCGCCCGCGTCGATGCAGGGCGAGCCCGGAGACAGACGCAGGTTGTCATCTTCCGTTCCCTGAACATTATCGTCACCATCGGCATCGACGAACAACGGGGCGACGTTGATGTTGCCTGTTCCACCCGCGCCGCCCCAGCCGCCTTCAACGTCACTGTAGGATACTAGGGTCTCGCCTCCTTCTCCACCGGTGATCTGATCCGGAGAGTTGTTCCAAAAGACGCAGTTGGTTACCAGCACTTGGCTGGGGATGCCAGCAACATACCCGTTGTGCATTCCGGCACCCGAGATGCCTGCTGAGTTTCCGCTGAACGTGCAGTTGGTCACTAGCACTTGCCCCGGGCTGCTAAAACCGTTGACCATTCCGCCACCCACAGGTCCTCCTGAGTTTCCGCTGAATGTGCAGTTAGTCACCGCGGGACTGGCGCCGTTGTTGTTGAACATTCCCCCGCCTCCCCTCGTCGCCGTATTCCCGTGGAAAACACAGTTCACCACGCTCGGATCACTAGTGGGAGCACCATCTGGGCCGTTGTTGTTCATGCCGCCGCCTTGCTGCTGCGCCGTGTTCCCGAGGAACCTGCAGTCAATTACTTTTGGGCTGCTGGAGACCAAGAAGGAGAAGTTGGCCATTCCTCCTCCATCGATAGCCGAGTTTCCCGTGAAGACGCAGTTGCTCACTGTCGGGCTACTGTCCTCGTTGTACATTCCCCCGCCCCAGGTCGCCTCGCCTCCGGTTATCGTAAGACCGTCGAGAACGGTATCTGGGCCCTCCTCACTGACGCATCGCACGACGCTGCAGCCGAACCCCGTCCCGTCGATGATCGTTACGTCGGGGCCATCGGAGCTACGCAAAGTGATGGGCATGCCCTTGAAGTTGATGCATTCGTTATACGTCCCTGGAGCAACGACGCACTCGTCGCCGGCAGACGCGGCGTCGATACAGCCTTGAATCGTGAGGAAATCGTCGGGAACGTGGAGCGTGGCGGCGAAGGCGGGTGCAGTGAGTATTAGTACAGCCGCCACACTAGGGGAAATCTTGAGACCTGCGTTTGTCATTCTTGTTGCTCCTTTCGGTCTGATACACAGCACCCTTGGCGCATGACTCAGGGGCGTTTGTGTTGGCTTTCGCCATTGACTAGAATCGCTTTGTCCTATCGCCCGTTTGCGAGGAGTCAATTTGAGCGATTCAGAACATCATCCAATCACGCAGCTTTTGAACGCCGCCGGTCGCGGTGACGCAGGTTCCGGAGAAAAGCTCTGGACGTTGGTCTACAACGAGCTTCGCGGCATGGCCCGGCAACAGATGGCCGTCGAAGGCCCCGGCCACACGCTCCAACCCACCGCCCTGGTTCACGAAGCCTACGTTCGCCTGTTCGGTCATACTCACGTCGACTGGGCCGATCGCCGACATTTCTTCGCCACAGCCTCATTAGTTATGCGTCGAATCCGCGTGGACGACGCAAGAAAGAGAAAGAGAATTAAGCGCGGAAGCGGCGAAACGCCGGTTTCCACGGAAGAAACGCCGGATCCGGCGGTTTTCGAACAGGACCCGGCTGAGGTTCTGGCCATCGACGAGGCCCTGGAGAAGTTGAAGTCCATCGATCCGCGCAAGGCCCAGATCGTAACGCTACGGTACTTCGCCGGGATGAACATCGACGAGACGGCGGCCGCGCTGGATGTGTCGCCGCGGACCGTGGACGGTGACTGGCGGCTCGCCCGGGCGTGGCTCCACCGGGAACTGAGCAAGGGCGACACGACACTGGATAACCTATGACCGACGACCGGTGGCAACAGGTGCAGCAGCTCTTTAGCGCGGCCATAAAGCGCGAACCGGACGAACGCGCGGCTTTTCTCGCCGAAGCCTGCGGCGACGATTCGGAACTTCACGCGGAAGTCGAATCGTTGCTCACGCACGATCAACGGGCCGCGACCACCTTCATGCGTCCGCCGTCGACTCAAACGGATGCGGAGAAACAAGACACCCCGGACGCGTTGGTCGGGGAAACCATCGGCAAGTACCGGATTGAGAAGGTTATCGCCTCAGGCGGCATGGGAACGGTTTACGAAGCCGAGCAGGACAATCCCAAGCGTATCGTGGCCCTCAAGGTGATGCGGGCGGGGGTCGCGTCCCGTTTCGCGCTGCGGCATTTTGAACGTGAGTCGCAGATCCTCGCCCGGCTCAGGCACACTCATATCGCCCAAGTCTATGAAGCCGGCACGTTCAAGGGCGCGGCCACGGGTCATCCGGCCGTTCCGTTCTTCGCGATGGAGTATATTCCCAACGCGCTACCCATCACCGCGTATGCCGATCAGCAGGGGCTCAGCACGCGCGAGCGGCTAGAGCTTTTTGGGCAGGTGTGCGACGCGGTCCACCACGGCCATCAGAAGGGCATCATCCATCGGGACCTCAAACCCGGCAACATCCTGGTCGGTGAAGACGGCCTGGTGAAGGTCATCGACTTCGGGGTCGCCCGGTCGACGGACTCCGACGTGGCGGTGACGACGATGCGCACGGACGTCGGGCAGCTTGTCGGCACCCTGCAGTATATGAGTCCCGAACAGTGCGACGCTGACCCGCTCGGACTCGACACGCGCAGCGATGTGTATTCGCTGGGCGTCGTGCTGTACAAGTTGCTGTGCCGCGATTTACCCTACGACGTCAGCCACTCGTCGATCCACGTGGCCGCCCGCGTCATTTGTGAGCAGCAACCCGTTCCTCCGAGCGCTGTCGACCGACGCCTGCGCGGCGACTTGGAAGCCATCGTGCTCAAGGCCCTCGAGAAAGATCGCGAGCGGCGTTACGAGTCGGCGGCGGCTCTGGGAGATGACATTCGACGGCACCTGAAGCGCGAACCGATCGCGGCACGGGTCCCCGGTCCGTTGCTGCGTCTGAGCCGCGCGGTCACACGGCACCCGATCCTGGCGACAACGGCGGCGTGCATATTGATCGCGGCCACGTCCCTGGCCGTGGCAGAGGGCATGGTCAGGAATTACTATCTCAAGCCGGTCGCCGTCCAGGTCAGCGAGGATAGGCAAACCGTGTCCCTCATCTCCCGGGCTCGCGCGGTCATCCACACGTGGCCGACCCAAGGCGGGAGGGCGATACTAAGTTCGCGGTTTGTCAAGCGCCGAAGCGCGCCCGGTTCTATCGACCTGGCGCTCATTGGATACGACGCGAACCTGACGAACAAATATCATGGGGCCATCGTTGCATACGACGTGCGGCGCGATCTTGAAAAACCCGTTTGGCACCAATCTGTCGCGGAAGACCAAATACCCACGTTCCTTCTGAACAAAAGCGGCAAATCGCCCAAGGACTGTGGAGTTCGTCGGTTTGAAGTCTTGGATGTGTTTCCCGAGCTTCCAGGCGACGAGATCGTAGCCGTATATCACGTCTTACCCACAACTCAAACTGCGATTCGTGTGTTTAACCTTGATGACGGAGCACTGTTGTACCAGTCCTGGATGGATGTCAGCGTTGCTGGCTTCTATTGGATGTCTGATCCCGGGCTGCTCGTGATAGCAGGGAATAACGGGTCGGCGTACTGGGAAGATCGAGGATTTCCGGATATCAAGCATGCCCATCCCCTTGTCGTGTTCGCCGTGCGGCTCGAACACGGTCTGATCACCACAGATTATTTGCAGGAGACCACAGGTAAGGGCGCACTCGATCCAGTATGGTACCGGTGCCTTCTGCCGCCTGAGGCTTCTAACTGGGAACTGTCCTGCCGCCTCCAAGCTCCGGATTCGGGCTACCACCCTGCAAGCAACGTGATCTTCTCCGTCGGCCCCTCATCTGATATTACGGTTTCGTGGCACATTGATAGGAACGGGAATATAGTCCCAAGTGATCTGCACGATGCACAAAAGCGTTGGCCAGATAAGTACGCGGACCTCCGCCAGTTGTATCTCGGCGATTTGCCGCCGGTCGTTGATCGGGGCGAGGGCGGCGGCAGCTCTGAACTGCCGGGCGACGGCGAAGAGCCGTAGTAGGATTGGTGCGTCGGGAATGCACTCGACGGGAGCTAAACGTATCAGTAATCAGTTGTCAGCCATCAGTTGTCAGCGATCAGCCATTCATCGTTGAGCATCGGCTTGCGTTCTCCGATGAGGCCGATAATGATAACGCGAATCTATCGCGACGTGCTGAGGATACAATCTATACTTGTGGCGGGCCTGACCTGCTTGTCGTACGGTCGCCCATCGGGTAAGCTCTCAGCATGGCTCGCGGTAAGAAACCCGTTCGTTACCATTTACCGGTCTTGATTGAGCAGGACGAAGACGGCGTCTTCATCGTGTCGGTTCCCACGCTGCGCGGTTGCCGGTCGTATGGGCGGAAGCTCGACGAAGCGATGGAGAACCTGGCGGAGGCTGCCGCTCTTTGCCTGGAAGACGAAAGGCCGTCCGCCCAACTCGGGTTCGTCGGGGTACGCGATCTCGAGATCTTCGCGTGACCACCACTCCCGCGATCACCGCACGCACATTGATGAAAGCGCTGCGGCACCTCGGTTTCATTGAGACGCGCCGGCGGGGATCCCATCGGCGCTTCGAGCATCCCGATGGGCGCAAGACGACCGTTCCGGTCCACAAAGGGCGTGACATCCCGCGTGGCCTGCTCCGGCAAGTCGTCATCATCGACGTCGGGATGGAAATGGACGACTTCCTCGCATTGATTTGACATTTCAGTAATCAGTTGTCAGTACTCAGTAATCAGCGATCAGCCATCCGGTGGGGCGATCTCGCCGAGGGCTTCGACCAGCCCCGGTAGCTCGCGGGTGGCCACATCCCAGACGAGGTCGTAGTCTACGTGCAGGTAGTCATGAACGACCTTGTGGCGCATTCCGATGATCTTCGCCCAGGGGTATTCGGGTGCGACTGTTGGAAGGATCCTGAGACGTGCCTCGCGGCTTCACCGAAGGTCTGAATCAGATGGGTCAAGGCAAGTCGGAGGTTCTCATCTTCATCAAACTGCCGGTGTTCAAGACCTTGGACCTTGCGCACGGCCAAGGCCGCGGTGTCGTGATCGATCCCCACGCTAACCCAGCCGTTGTTTTTCGTCAGATCGTACACGCCATAAGGTGCGACCTTGCCCCGTTCCTTGTCGATAAAATCATGGACCCGAACTTTTTCAGGATGGCCCTGTGGATACCATTCTCGGCCCGCATTCTTGAAATCGCCTACCTTTTCCTTTTTCTTGGTGTCCACCGAAATAACCGGCTGACCCGCCCTTTGCTGCTTTTGGGTTTTTTGATTGATGTACTTAAATTGAGCATCCCGGTCCGGATGCTGCTTTCCTTCTATCGTCTTGCGATTCGCCTGAAGACGGTATCCCATCTCGCGCAAAAGCGCTGCCACCATACGATGACTGGTCTGGTGTCCCTTGCGTGTCAGCTCCTTCGCCAATTGGCGGATGCTTTTGCAAGTCCATCGCAAAGGAGATTCGGGATCACCTCTGGTATAAGGAGATACCAACCGCTCAAGATCCCGTTTCAGTGTTGGGTCTTCATCCACCCGGCTCTTGCGTCCACCGCCTTTACGCCGTATGCGTTCCGGTTCCAATTTCTCCTCTTCCTCAAGATCCTGTAACCCTCGATAAATTCTGGCTCGCGAAAGTTCTAACGCTCGAGATACACCCGAAATCCCACCCCTGCCCCAAACCTTGGCTTCCGCTGCGGCAAACAACCTCAGTGTTCTTTCCGTTAGTTCCGGTGCAAGCAACTGATATTTCATGAGTATCGCATCTTCACGGTCCATACTCTCTTATCGGACATTAGGGCATATTGCATTAGTTATTTTGTGTCAAACCCTAAGCATGGAAATAATGGAACTGCACCTTACGACTACTCTATGGTGTCCGACCCATTTGACTTCAGCCAATTAATGGCACTTCAACTTATCCCTGAACCAGCAAC
>JADFIX010000221.1:2464-6646 GCA_022566435.1 Planctomycetota bacterium | reverse complement strand
CGTCGCGGGACTCACTCTATCCGAGCCCATTGAACCCGGCGCCTGGACCGTTTTCACTCACGACGCCACAGGTTGGCGGACCTGCCTCGGCTTTTTACCGGCGGACGTCAATGGTGACCGGCTGTCGTCCACCGGCGATATCGGCGTCCTGATCAACGCCATCAACGGCGTCTTGCCGACCGCGCTACCCGACCATGCCGTGGACATTAACCGCAGCGGTGTCACCAGTGCACAAGATATATTGCGGCTGATCGATCTACTGAACGGTGCGTCGGAATTCGACATTTGGCTCACCAAGAGCCTCCCGCCGAATCCGTGCAACTGATGCCACCAGCCCCGTCAGGGGCGATACGTTCTGCCCTGCTCCGTACAAGGATCCATAACCATGTGCCGCCCCTGCCGGGGCTTCACTCGTAGGTGGGCATCGTACCCGCGGTTTGCACGTTTGCACCGCGGGGTACAAACCGTTCGCCGCTCCGCGGCTGCATCACGAAACCTGAATGCCGCAGTCTGCAGATTTGCCACCCTAAATGGGATGCACCCTGGCATCCAGGGCACATCCGCCGTTCATGGCACGATTCTCGTGTCATGGTATGATTCGCAGCGCGAAGACATGAGCCGACGGCGGCATCGCCCAGACTTTATGCGTGCCACGGGTGTCAAGCTACTGCAACCGCTGTGCCGGCGGCTCGAATGGTGTTTGTTCAACGTTGGAAGGAGTGACGATGATGGCTCGACGCGCCAAGATGGTTCCGGTTTTGTTAATCCTGTTTCTCGCCTGCGGCGGTTGCGCGACGCCGAAGAAAACAGAATCACCCGCCAAAGACACGCAATCAGCTGCGTCGGATGGTGCCGATTCCGGCACGAGTGAACTGTATGGTCCCCGACAAAAAACATGGTGCGACGAGCGCAACGTTGAGGTCATCGGCGAGGATTACGCCGAAGGCAAGCCGCAGTACCGTGAAGAGGTCGTGAGAGACGAGGAAGGGAACAATGTTAGCCACGGGGCCTACACCACTTGGTGGGAAAACGGAGGAAAGAAACTCGAACTTTATTTTGTTTGCGGTGTCAAGCACGGGCCCAAACGAACGTGGTGGGAGGACGGTGCGACTTGGTCAACCGGCGGATTCTACAACGGACAGGACCACGGCACGTGGATCATGCGGGATGTGGACGGTGCCAAGACCAGACAGTACCACCTTATCCGAGGCAAGTGGCATGGATTCTTCACCATCTGGTACCCAAACGGTCAGAAGAAAATGGAAGTCGAATTCGTCGATGGGAAACAGCAGGGGCTGATGACCCTCTGGGACGACGACGGTAACACGCTCAGGACAGTCGAATATGCGGACGGGCGTGAACAACCGATGCCCGGATAATCCGCCGCCGTATACTGACTTTCCGTCACCTTAGGTCGGCACGTCGTCACGCGGAAAACGTCTATGGCGGATGCGACAAACGTCAATGCCACGGTTTTCGGTCTGTCGTTCGCGATTTACACGCTGCTCATCGTGGCCGTCGGCGTCTATTCAGCGCGTTACGCCCGCCGAAGCGACGAGGATTACTTTCTCGCGGGTCGGTCGTTGGGAAGCTGGGTCAGCGCGCTCTCCGCATCCGCCTCGAGCGAATCGGGATGGGTCACGCTGGGCCTGGTCGGGGTGGCCTTCTCTTCGGGTGTGTCGGCCTATTGGATTATTCCCGGCTGCTTGGTCGGATATCTCTTCAACTGGTTCGTACTCGCCGGTCGACTTCGAGACCGATCCGAGGCACTCCATGCCCTGACCATTCCGGATTTTTTCTCGCTTCATTTTCAAGAACGCCTTCCTCTGCTTCGGGTGCTGTCGGTCGTTGTCATTCTGGTGGCCATGATGTTGTATGTCGCCGCGCAGTTGGCGGCGGCGGGAAAAGCCTTTTCCGTGAGTATTCCAGGAGTGAGCTACGTGGGTGGCGTACTGATCGGAGCGCTCATCGTACTGGTTTATACGACAATCGGCGGTTTCCGAGCGGTGTGCTGGACCGATTTCCTGCAGGCGTTGTTGATGGTCGGTACGCTCGTGGCCTTTCCAGTTTATCTACTTTACAGCCACGGTGGGTACGAGTTCATCGCCACACAACTCCAAGGGGCGGATCCGGGGCTGCTACGGTTCGTTCCTCAGAAGACCGGGGCGGCGTTTTTCGGATTCCTGCTGGGCGCCGGTGCCTTGGGGATCAATTTCGGTTATCCCGGGCAACCGCACGTGCTTGTCCGCTTCATGGCCCTGAAGGAGCGCCGCGCGGCGAGGGTCGGGGGGGTGATCGCTTTTGTTTGGGCACTGCTGGTCTATTGGGGGGCGGTCACCGTCGGTCTGATGGCCCGGGCCATGACGGAAGCCGGCGCCGCATGGGGTGACAAAATGGCTGACCCTGAAATGGGGCTGGTGATCTCGGCCATGCACATGTTGCCGGGCGTGCTGTCGGGCTGTGTGCTGGCCGCCGTGCTGGCGGCGATCTGCTCGACCGCGGACAGTCAGCTCGTGGTGGCCGCCAGCTCTGTGGCCAACGATATCTACGCACGGCTCTTTGCCAAAGACGGCAGTGGGTCCCACATGATCGTCAATCGCGTCGTGGTGGTCGCGATCGGTATCGGGGCCGTGCTTCTGGTGATCGATAAAGAAATTAAGGTTTACGACTACGTCTTGAGCTATGGATGGGCCATTCTCGGCGCCGCCTTCGGGCCGCAGATGATCCTTGCATTGCTGTGGCGGCGGGCCTCCTACGCCGGCTGCGTGGCGGGCATGTTTGCCGGCTTCACGACCGCGATCGTGTGGAAACTTACCTACGAACCCGCGGAAACGGGCGTGGAAGTCTACAATTTGCCGCTCGCGTTCGCGGTGGCCCTCGTTCTAAACGTTCTAATCAGTTTGCTCTTCCCTACGGGCGACCGGCGTACGTCCGGAAAATAGGTGGTGCGCCCTTCCTCCGGCGTGGTGAGATCCCCGTCGCGCGTCGAGAAAAGCCAGCTAATCGCATTGAAATCGGCTTCTTCGTCGCGCCGTTCAGTTCCGACTGGAACGCGCTCGGGCCCGGGCGATCGTTTTCGATCGTCTTTTTGATTCACAGAATTCCCAAGGGCTTGCGTTTTCCAACAGTTTGTGTTACAATGCCTTTCCGTTATCGGGCGGAGTGGGCAAAGAAGTATGTCGAGCAAACTCGCGCGCTGTCGTATTGAAGATAACTGAGGTTGGGCTGTACGTCTTATTGCGGGATTCTTGGTTTTCTCCGCGCGGGTCGTGACGACTGCGCGGCAGGGGAAGCGTGCGTTGGATCATCCGCCTTTCTTCAATCTTGATGTGTCGGGAGATCGCAGTCGATCGGCTCTCCCTTTCGGCCGGTGGTCGGTCCTCGCCTTGCGTAGGCGGTCCGCACCGGTTTTTCGTCTATTCCAAACAGCAAAAATCCAAGCTCGTTGTCACATTCGGAGGCATGGAACATGAACACGCACGAAGAAAGTAAGTCAGAGGTTCGTCATCAGCGAAACGGATTCGTACGGACGTTCGGCTTGGTGCCGACCGTCTTCGTCCTGGCAGCGGTGGTGCTCCTTTTGTGGCAGCCCATTACCGCGGCCCCGACCGGGGAGAGCGTGCGCGCCGTCAAGACTGCCGCGGTCGCGTCGCAAGCGATCGCCATGACGGCCGTCGGCACACCCGCGACACAACCGCCGTTGTCGGTGCAACGCCCGAAGAAGGACGCGGCGCCGGAAGTAACGGACGTCGCGTCGCGCGGCGGTGGAGGGGGCAGCCCGTGCGTGGATGGGCAAGCGTGTACCACCGACGCGGATTGCGGTACGGGCACGTGCGACCCGCTCGTCGGGTGCATCTGTAAATGCATCCCGCCGGGCGACGACTGTTTCACGACCGTCTGTAACGGCCGCACTTTCATGAACTTCGGGGTCGCTCCTTTACCCCCCATTCCGGCGGGCTATTTTTTCCCCGGCTCACCGCAGTTTATCGGCCAGGTGTTTCTTCGTGGTGCGGGTGGATTCCCCGGCGACACGATTGTACGCCGGCTAGACACCATATGTTTTGACTGTCCGCTGCCTCAAACCCGGGTCATTCCGACGGAGATGGTCCAATTGAATCTGATCAGTTGTACTTGTATTTCCGTCGGCGGCCGGCTTTTTTTGGCACGCGTCAGCCTTGCGGG
>JADFIX010000221.1:0-2454 GCA_022566435.1 Planctomycetota bacterium | reverse complement strand
GACCGACCGGATGGCGGCGTTTTCACGTCCAATTTGAACGTCGCTGCCCGGATCGAGTTCTTCGACTGCGGCGGCGGGCCCCCTGTTGGGGCACCGATTTCTGCGAACGTCGCTTTTGGGACAAACGGATTAGCGTCGTGGCAGCAGGACGATCCCGGGATCTCCTTCTGTAATTCGTCAGGCTTCCATGCCGGATTCGGTATCGACCGCTTGTCCGGCCTACCCTGTTGCTATGCAACTTGCCACGGCAATCCCCAGGGTGCCCATCCGCACTGCGTGATCCCGCCGAAATGTCCGGAGTGCACACTATGTGACGCCGACCAAGATTGCGATGACGGCGATCCCTGCACGATCGACCGATGCGATCCGCTCAGCGGCGTCTGCTCGCACGCCGCGATTATTTGTGAGAGCGATGCGGATTGCCCCAACGTAGCTACCTGCGATCCAAATGCGGGTATTTGTGTTTGCGAACCCTGTCCCGGTACCGGTAATGAGGCATGCTGCTTCGACGACGGCAGTTGCCTGAATCTGCCGCCCGGTCAGTGTCGCGGCTCGGACGGCGCACCGCGCGGTCCGGGTACCGCCTGTCAAGGTGACGCCGACGCCAACGGCATCGACGATGCATGCGAATTCGATACCAAGTGCGAGCACTGTGGTCCGGGTCCGCATTGGATTGATACTTGCGCGGCCGGTCACGACCGATTGCCTTCGGGCGCCGTGCTTGGCATAGATACGACTGGCGACTGCCTGGTCGACCTGAATCTGGTGATGTTCGGCCCGGCCGAAGTTGCGCGTGCCGCAGGCGTTCCGCACCAAATTCTTCCGACCGAGATGGTGGCTATGAAGCTTTCCGGTGGCGGTGCGGTATTGCGTGCCGGTGCCGGCGGCGGTGTCGGACCGGGTGCACCGCTGGGTGCCTCACTCGGTTCGATCATCGAACTCGGCGATACTGTAACTGGCGACAGTTCGTTTGGCATGCTATTTGAGCTGGATCTTGGCGGCGGGCTGTTTGCCTACAACCAGGTGCCGTTGACAATCTCGGCGAACATTCTGTGTGTGTCGCCGAACCGGATTTACGAGCACGTGGAGGGATGTTTCCCGCTGTTCGACTCGCCCATACCGGGCACGGGCAATTTCGTGGTCAATCTGGTCACGGCCGACCACGACCCCTTCGGGGACCCCAAGACTTGTGTGGGAAAGGGCACCCCATGCGGCGACGCGACGCAAGAATGTATTTGCGAAACGCGGTTCGATGGTACCTTGAACTGTGCGGACGCTGGCGACTTCTTCGATCCGGCCCGCCACGGCACGTGTCCGAACGGCGACGACGAATGTCCGACCGGTACGAAATGCTTCGTCAATACCCCTGACGGAGTTCCGGTCTGCGCCCACAACTGCGGCAAGCACGTGGAGCCCGATCCGCACATTACGCTGCAAGGTACATCGGCCACCTTCGGTGCGCCGGATGTACCGGAGATCCCGGCCGACTTCTTCTTCCCAGGATCGCCCCCGTTCAACGGCACGGTCAATCTGGTGGGAGGACCCAACGACACGCTCGGTCAGCGTGACGGCCCGATCGAATGTCCGGGTGCAGGATTCCCGCGGCCTTGTGATCCCGTCGGCGTGGAGCTCATCCAACTCAGCCTCGTTTCGACGGCCCCGATCACGGTTGGTGCGACGCAATGGGATGTTGAGGTGGACCTGTCGCCGACCGGTGCCCCGCCGTTAGGCACGCTTACGGCGACGATAACGCACCCGAACGGCGGCACTTACAACGCCGACATACCCTTCTCCCCACGTTTCACATTCACCGAAGTGGCGAACCCCCTGAACGTGCGGGTCTTGGACTACGGCCTGGAGGGCATACCGCCGATCATCCTCAATTTCCTCGGCGTGCATTGGGTCGTCGTCGTCAACCCAGCCCTTGGGATTCTCGCGCCGAACAGCGGCAATTTCGTCCCGGGTGTACGCGAAAATATTCCCGGCGATCCGAACTCGCAGAAACTGATTCAGTCTCTGGGTCTCAGCAAGGGCGAAGGCATCGACCATCCGGTCCAGCAGCCGCCGGACCCCAAGGCTTGTCAGGGTAAGGGCTTGCCATGCGGCGACGCGGGGCAAGATTGTATTTGCGAAACGCGGCCCGATGGGACAACGCAGTGCGCTGAGACCGCTGATCTTGTTCTTCCCTGCCCGCACGGCGCTTGTCTGCAGGACCTCGACTGTGAGGAGCCCGGCACGAAGTGCTTCATACAGCTCGGCGCCCCCGGATGCTGCGCTCATAACTGCGGTGATCACGGAGACTGCACGAGTCAGGCCGATTGCCCCTTGGCCCCTCCTCTGGGATGCCAGGATTGCGTGCTCGGAGTCTGCGTAGATAACCAGGAGAAGTGCGCCGGATGCGAGGCTTGTGTGGACGGAGCCTGCGTAGATAACCAGGCGAAGTGCCCCTTGGCC
>JADFIX010000220.1 GCA_022566435.1 Planctomycetota bacterium | reverse complement strand
GATCCAGCGCTTGGGGGCATCGGGCTTGCCGCGCACGCCTTGTTCTTTACGAAATTCGATTCATGGATGTCCGACGGGAGTGCGATGACCCGTATGGTAACACCGTCGTCACAAAAAAATAGGCCAATTGGGCCGCTTCGCCTGTGACAACGTATAATTCGAGACCGTCGGGGGCCGATCCCGGAATGTGTTCGGTCCCTCGGCAAGTGGACTTCAACATAACGAGGTCGCGGATATCTGCTTAGCGCTATGAAAAAAATCACATATTGGTCGGTATTGGGCTTGATGGGCTGCGTTCTGTTCGGCGGCGATGCGTACGCTCAATTCGGAAAGAGACGAGGGAATCAGCGTGCCAAGGCTGCCGTGAGTTTGGTCGCCTCTGTGGAGGCGGTGGTTCCCGGTCAGCCGTTCGAAGTCGGTATTCGATTCAAACTCTCGCCGGGATGGCACATCTATTGGCAGCACAGTGGCGATAGCGGGATTCCGCCGACCGTCGATTGGAAGCTAACGCACGGATTCAGTGCCGGCAGCATTCGGTTCCCTTTTCCCGAGCGAAGCATCGCGGCCGGGGAAATCGTGACCAACGTTCTCGAAGGCGAACCTGTCTTACTCGTCACCATCACGCCGCCGGACGCGATTTCCGAAGATCGGGTTACCATCGCGGCTCGCGTGACGCACCTCGCGTGCAAGACTCAGTGTGTACGTGAGCAGAATGAGGTATCGCTGCAACTTCCCGTTGGTCCGGTAAACGCGCCCGCGACTCCGGCGAACGGAAAGCTGTTCGAGGAAGCTCATCGGAGGCTTCCAAAGAAGACGAGTCCACGTATCACCATCACGCCGAGCGCGTCCGTCGCCAAGCTTGTGTCGGGACAGACCTTCGATTTGAACGTTCAGATTAACGTGGCAAGCGGCCTTGTCCTTCCGGCCCGTGAGGGAAAAAGCGGCAAGATCGTCGGGCTCGACGTCTACGTCAATCGCGTCGAAGGCGTGTACTACGAGCGAGCGGTGTTCGGTAAGCCGACACCCCGAACAATCGAAGGGCAGGGCTCGATTCCCGTATTTTCCGGACAAACGGTCGTTCGCATACCGGGCGAAGTCGAGGAGGAAATCGCCAGCGGACCGGTCACGCTGGCGGGGCTCGTCAGATTCCAGGCGTGCGAGGAATCCGGCAAGTGTTTTGAGCCTGAAGCGGTGACTTTTTCCCTGACAGTGGGGGATACGATTTCACCCAAAGTTGGGACGGCCGTCGATAAACCCGATGCCGATTCCGCCGCGGCGGCAACCACGCCGGTGCCGGCGAACGACTCGAACGGCAAGTCAGAGGCCGCACCCACACCGACTGCCGACACCGCGATGAGTTGGATCAATCGCTGGGGTTTGGGCGGCCTACTGCTCGCATGCTTTCTGTACGGTTTGTCCATCAATGCGACACCGTGTGTGCTTCCTCTACTTTCGATCAAGGTGCTGGGATTCGTTCAACAGGCCCATGAGTCGCGCCGCAGGACACTCTTGCTCGGCCTGTCGTTCGGAGGAGGCGTGCTCGTATTTTTCGTCATACTCGGGCTGCTTGCCAGCGCGGGCAAGAACATTCTGCAGTTCCCTGTGGCCATCATCGTTCTGGGTGGTGTCGTCATGTCGCTGGCACTGAGCATGTTGGGCGTATTCACGTTGCAGGTTCCCACGACGGCGGCGACGCTAGAAGCGAAGATTCAGAAGGAAGGCATGATTTCGTCGTTCGGCAAAGGGGCACTGGCCCCGGTCTTGGGACTCGCCTGTACGGGCCCTTTTTTGGCCGCGGCGTTCGGCTGGGCCACGCAGCAACCCAAGGACATCGCGATACTTGCGTTTCTCGCTTCGGGTCTCGGGATGGCCAGTCCGTACATGGTTCTCGGGGCAAATCCAAACTGGTTGAGTTTCCTGCCCAAGCCGGGCAATTGGATGATCACGTTCGAGCGGATCATGGGATTCCTTTTGCTCGGTATGGTGCTCTGGCTGATCAGCCCCCTCGTCGCCCAGATCGGCGCCGACGGTTTGCAATGGACGCTTGTGTTTTTTGTGGCGTTGGCGATGGCCTGTTGGGTACTCGGCAAGGTCCAGATCACGATGCCCGAATCCGTTCGTTGGCAATACCGTGGCACTGCCGGCGCGATCGTGGTGTGCAGTGCGTTTCTTGTGTTCGGGTGGGTATACCCGATCGGCGAGGCCATCGAACGTGAGAAAGACTTGCGCATGGCCGGTTCGGCGCCCGCCCAGGATTGGGCGCGCGGTATTCCGTGGCGGCGTTGGTCACCGGAAGCGATCGAGAAAACGGTCCTCGCGGGGCAACCGGTTTTCGTCGATTTCACCGCGGCTTGGTGCACCGTGTGCAAGGCCAACAAGAAGCTGGCGACAAATACGAAAGACGTTCGCGCGAAGATGAAGTCGTGCGGTGTGATACCCTTTCAAGCAGATTTCACGTCGGACGATCCGGTGATCGCCGACGCGCTCCATCGTTTCAATCGCGCCGGGCCGCCCCTCAACTTGATTTACGGTCCGGGCCAGCCGGAATCACCCATCGTGCTGAGTACCAACCTGACGAAGACGTACCTCCTCGACATGCTCGACAAAGTCTGCGAGTCCCGCACGGCATCCGCATCACCGGTCGGATAGTCATTCCGCCGTCAGGATAGCCCGGAGTGGACTCCGGCAGGTCGCCGCAGTCAACTTGGCAAACGATGGCCGGCGGGGCGGTTGCTATGCCACGTTCGTATCGGATAGCTGAACACTTACCCTGGTCGAGACGCCCGGTTCCTGCATGGTGATGCCGTAGAGACGATCGGCAATCGTCATGGTGCGCTTCGAGTGGGTGATGATGATGAATTGTGAGTCGTTGACGAATTCCCGCACGATCCGGTTGAACCGATCGTTGTTGGCTTCATCCAACGCGGCGTCGACTTCGTCCAAAAACGCGAACGGCGCCGGTCGATTCTTGAAAACGCTCATGAGTAAGGCGATGGCGGTCATCGACTTTTCCCCTCCCGACATGAGCGAGATCGATTGCAATTCCTTGCCGGGCGGTTGGGCGACGATTTCAATGCCACATTCGAGGATGTCATCGGGGTCCTCCAAGACGATATCCGCTCGGCCTCCGCCGAACAGCTTTCGAAACAGGGTTTGAAAGTGGCCTCGAATGCTGTCGAAGGCTTCTCGGAACCGTTGTTCGGACTCGGTATTGAGCTGGTCGATTAACTGCTGAAGTTGCCGTTGCGCTTCCCTCAAATCGGTGCATTGTCCGGTGAGAAATGCATGCCTTTCCTCCAGCTCACGCATTTCGTCGATGGCGTCGAGGTTCACATTTCCAAGTCGGTCCATTTTCTGGCGCAGTTCCGCGATCTCGGATTCGACCTGCTCCCAGTCTTGCTCCGAATGCTCGTATTCGGCGTAGCGTTCGACGAGATCGACGTGCATTTCCTCTCTTACGCGCGCGATCAGATCGTCGCGACGAACCTTGGATTCCGCCAGCGTCATCTCGTGCTGATGTAGTTCGGCCTCCATTTCCGTCAAACTCGTCCGTGCCGTCTTGATCGCTTGCGTGCGACCGTCCAGATCGAGGCGCAAAGTCTCGCGATCGTTCCTCAATCGCGATGATCGCCCTTCAAGCTGCATGATGTTCTCGGTCAGGCTCGCGACCGAAGCCTGTCCGACTTCCGCGGTCTCTTTCGCCTCTTTGACGTGCCGTTCGTACCGCTCCATGTCGTCTTGCGCGGAGGAGATCGACTCCTGAAGTTGCTGAATCGCCCGTCGGAGGGCGTGAATGCGATCGGTCGCCGCTTTCCGCTTTTCAGCCATCTGGCCTTCGTCGACGCGCGCTTGGGTAAGCTTCTCTTGAATTTCGCGCCGCTCGACCAACACGGCCTCCATGCGGTCTTGGTGGTGTTGTACGTTTCGTTCGCGCTGCTGATTCTCTTGTTCGAGCGCTTGGAGGGATCGACTGCCGCTTTCACTTACAGCAAGCGCCTCATCGATCTGCTGCTCGATTTGGGTGACTTCACCCGCCACCAGCGGCTGCTCGTGTTGCAGGCGATCGACGGATTCCGCGATTTTCTGGAGCGTGGCGTTGGCTTCGACCTTGGCAGTACTGGATTCGTAGATGGCCGCACGCAACTCCTGCAATACGTCTTCCAGATGACGAACGTCCGCCTGGGACCGATTGAGCAGGTCGCTGAGAATCCGCACGCGATCGCTGATGACGGCTTTCTGTTCGGCGAGATCGCGCAACTCACTCTTTCGAGAAATGAGTCCGGCACCCGAGGCGTTCGGACCGAGTCGCAGGCGCCCGTCCGGCTCGACCACTTCACCGTCGAGTGTGACAAATCGGTGACCAGCCACATCTCGTTCCGACATGGTCAGCGCGGCATCGAGGTCCTCGACGACAACGGTCTTCCCGAGCAGGTGACGGGCCAATTGCTCGAAGTCGTCGTCATAGCGAACCCAATCGACCGCCCGGGCCACGAAGCCGGGTTGATCGGAAAAGTCCCGCTCGTTGAATATCGGAGGAAGGCGATCCAAGCAGACCACCGTCACCCGGCCCGGAAGTTCACCAAGTGCCTCGCATTCTTGCCGAAAGAGGGCGGTTTCTGAAACCACGAGGTACTGATCACAGTTGCCGACGGCGGCCTGCACGACACGAGCGTGCACGACATCGGCGTCGAAGAGGTCCGCCACCAATCCGACGACGGAGTCCGTCGGGGCGGAGTCGTTCGCTTGCAGCTTCAAATCCAGAATCCGACGGACGCCGGCGCCGATTCCGTCCATGCGTCGGTCGAGGTCTTCGAGAAGTTCGAGCCGCGATTCGACGGCGGATCGCTTTTCCTTCGCAGCGGCGAGTTCGCGTTCGAGATCGGCTTGGTTGATTCTGGCCTGGGCGGTCTCTGTTTTTTTCTGTTCGAGATTCTGAGTTCCAGACTCGATCAGTTCTTCGACTTCGCGCAGGCGGCGTTCAAGGTGGGCGCGCTGCTCGAGTTCGATCTGCAGGTCGCCGAGAATCTCAGTGCTACGCGTGGAAAGCCGTCCCTTTTGCCCCAGAAGAGATTCGCGGTGGGTGTTGAGCCGGATGATTTCGTTATGAACCGCGGCACTTCTGCGAAGCAGATCGATAATGCCGGTTTTTTCGTCTTCCAGTGTCGCCTGGGCACCTATGACATCCTGTGCCAAAACTCTATCCTGCGCCGACAGCGTCTCGAAAAGCTGTTCGAGTTCACTCGCCTCGTTCTGAAGTTCATTCGCCTCTTGCTCTACTTTGTCGAAGTCATGTCGGACTTCGCGCATTCTGGACTGGTCGGCCGCATGGCGCTCAGTAGACCGTTCCAGGAGTGTGTGCTGCTCCTCTTCGCGCTGTTGGGCGGCAGCGATCCGTTCTTGCTGGGTGGCGCGTTCGGATTGGGTTTGGACGAGCTGATTGTCCGAGGAAGCGATCTCGTCGGCCAAGCGATCGAGTCGAATGGTCGTTTCCGAGTTTTCCGCTTCGTTCTTGTCGATATCCGTTCTTAAAGCGGTCGCCTGATCGCCTCGGTCTCGGATTTCGGCGGCATGGCGATCAATATCACAACTGAAACGATGGTATTCGGCCATCGCGAAACTCGACCGCAAATCGTTCAACCGGGCTTCGTATTCCTTGAAGCGGCGCGCCTTGCCGGCCGCCAATTTGACGCTCCGCAGTCGTTTCTCGAGTTCTTCAATGATGTCCGCGACTCGGAGGAGATTCTGATCTGTGCGTTCGAGCTTGCGCTGGGCCTCGCGTTTGCGGGCCTTGTACTTGCTAATCCCCGCGGCCTCTTCGAAGATGATCCGCCGGTCGGTCGGGCTGCTTTGCAGCAGACTGTCGACCCTTCCTTGTTCAATCACGGAATAGGCGTCCACGCCGACTCCGGTATCCATGAACAGCTCGCGAATGTCTTTCAGACGGGTTAGCTGTTGGTTTAGCAGATACTCGCTCTCTCCGGATCGGTAGAGCTTGCGGGAGACTGTCACCTCCGCATGGTCGAAAGCAAGGGTCTGGTCCGTATTGTCGAACGTCAGATCGACCTGAGCCACGCTGCCGGCTTTGCGGGTGGCCGAGCCGTTGAAGATCATATCGATCATCTGCCGGCCGCGCAGGGACTTGGCCGATTGTTCGCCGAGCACCCACTTGAATGCGTCGACTAGATTGCTTTTACCGCATCCGTTCGGGCCAACCACGCACGTGGTGCCGGGGCCGAAGTCGAATTCGACGCGATCGCAAAAGCTTTTGAATCCGGATAGAACGGCACGTTTGAGAAACATCTGATTCGGGTACCTCCATGTGCCCTAGTAGAACGCCACTCCTTGGCGAATGCAACGGCTCCGTCGGGCGGCGGTTGCGAGCCCACCGCTCACGTAAAGGCTACCACACAACCGGTAGTCATGCAATTCGGAATGGCGGGAGACTCAATCACCGCCTGTCGCCGACTGCGATATCAGTGCTGGCATGTGGGGTGGAATGGCAAGTGCGTGCGGCTCGCCGCGCGGCGACATATGGGTATGATATACGGCATGCCGAAACCAGGCGGTAAGGACAGGCCGAGTCGTAGCGTCCGCGATCCCGACGGACCGGGAAATAGCACCTCGTCTACCGGCACCCGGCCCAACCCATCCGT
>JADFIX010000219.1 GCA_022566435.1 Planctomycetota bacterium | reverse complement strand
TTTTCACCGGAATCCAAAACGATGACGTACTTGCTGCGTCCGGTGATCCAGATGTTGCCTTCCTCGTCGATCCGGCCCAAGAGATGCCTCGGTAATGTTTTCGAGCGACGCACGATGTGTCCCGCAAAGAAACGGCAGCCTTTCCCCGCGCACTGGCGAAGACCGCACACCCAGGCCCGACTCTGGAAAGCCCGTCCGGATTCGTCCCCTTGCCGCGGCGGAAGAGCCCGCTAAGATTGGCTCGTTCGCAAGGAGGTGGCTTGGAACCGGTCCGCACGGCCGGGGACTTCATGGAAGTGTTTCGGTCTCGTGTCCTGGCGGCACGGCGTTTGCTTGTTTTCTGATGAATTCGCGTCAAACGCGGGACGCCGGGTCCGTCGAGTGATCCGCGAGGTGTTTTTTCTTCCTTTCGTCTTCACAGGAAGGTGGCAACCATGATTAAGTTTGGCAAAGGCAACTTGCGAATTCCCCGGTTCGAGAAACCGGTTTACGTGGTCGCGGGCGGTCTGACCGATTACCGCAAGAAGTATCCCGAGAAGAACTCGAGTCAACTCTGTACTGAAGCGCTGCGCATGGCCGTCGAGGAAAACGACCTGAAGATCTCGCCCGAAGACTTCCGGCGGCGGGTCAACTGGGTCGTCTACTCGTAGTTGCTGCCTGGCACCCGCGCGGCAGCGCGCTGGATATCGGCGATCAACTGCTCGCGGCGTCCAAGATCCACGACTACATCGGCTTCGATCCGCTCGGCAACATCGAGGTGAAGACCGGCGGTGCGACGGGGGGCTCGTCGGTGCTGGCCGCCGCCCAGGCCGTCGCCTCCGGATACGCCGACTGCGTGCCCGTCGTCGGGTGGGAGCGGATGGACGAGGTGTCGACCAAGGTAGGCAACTCCTACATCGCCAGCGCCGCTTGCAAGGACTTCGAAAGCGAGCTCGGCTGGATGTACGCCGCCTACTATGCCTTGATGGCCCAGCGCTATCAATACGAAAACAACGTGCCACGCGAGACCCTGGCCAAAATCGCCTGCAAGAATCACGAATACGCCTGCTACTCGCCCTACTCGCAGAACCCTGGGAAATATACGGTTGAGGATGTGCTGAAGAACGAGATGGTCTCCGATCCGCTGTCGTTCCTCGAGTGCTGTGTCATGAGCGTGGGGGCCGCCGTCCTCATTCTCGCGGACGAGAAGACCGCTTTTGAAATGACCGACAACCCGATGAAATTAAGTGCGATTTGCGGCGGCACGCACACACTTAGAACGGCCGACAGGCGAAATATGCCGATCCTCCTGCTGCCCAACGAGACGGAAGAGACCTACAAAGACTATTTCGACGGTCGGCGGCACGAGTGGCCGGGCTTCAGCTCGTTTCTCGCATCGCGGATGGCGGCTTATCTCGCCTACAACATGGCGGGCATCAAGGACCCCGTCGAGGATTTCGATTTTCTCGAAACGCACGACGCGTTCACCATCAGCGACGTGCAGACTTACGAAGACATCGGTCTGCGGCCCTACGGTCGCGGGCGTGAGTTCATCGACTCGGGCGAAGCGTATTTCGAAGGCAAGCTGCCGACCAACATGTCGGGCGGGCTGATCGGCACCATGCACGCGGTCGGCGCGACGGGCATTTTCCAGTTGGTCGAGTTGCTCTGGCAATTGCAGGGCAAATGGGACAAGTTCCACGCCGACCCGGAGCGCTGGACGCGGTATGGTAAGAAGAAACCCGACGACTTCCGGAGCTTGCAGGTACCCAACGCTCGGCGTGCGTGTGCCATCTCACACGCGGGTACCGGTAGCCACGTGACTTGCGCGATTATGGAGAAGCCGTAGAGGAAACCGAGCCGCGCCCGTCAGGAAGCGGGGTTTATTCGTCGGAAACCGCTCCCTTCGGGCTCCCTCTTCGGTCGCCCTCAGGGTCGCGGCTCGGTAGGAGCGGACGCCTTTTTGTACATGCGCTTAGCGATCTTGGTAGATCGAAGAACAAGAAACAAAAGCCGGAAAGGTCATCATCATGGCAATTGAATTTCCGAAATCGTGTGCCGAACTCATCAACGAAGATCCAATGATCATTCGCAATGCCAAGACCTGGTCGCACTACCATGCCTACGGCGGCTGGGGCAAGTTCTTCAAAGGCCTGCGCGAAAAGAAGATCCTCGCCACGCGCTGCACCAATTCGCAGTGCGAAGAGAAGCGGCTCTGGTTGCCGCCGCGGTGCGAATGTCCCGATTGTTGGCACGAAACGGAATGGGTCGAGGCCCCCCAAACGGGCAAGGTCTACACCTGGAGTGTGGTGAAGTACCCCGGCGAACTGTTCCGCCTACCCGCCGATACGCCCTTGATCACCGTCGAACTCGATGGCGTCTGTACCAAAATGATGAGCTGGCTGAAAGACGGCAAGCCCGAGATCGGCATGCCCGTGAAGGCCGTCTTCAACACCGAAACCCCGACCAACACCATCGTCGATCTCGCCTGGATCCCGGCATAGGTTTTGTGCGTTTGCACAAGTTTCGTGCTTTTACGCCTCATGATGCGGGTTTTCTGCACCCCACCAACCGTGATTGTCGTAACCAAGGTATCTATTGTCGTAACCAAGGTATATCAAGAGTATATAGTGCGCCTGATTTGCGAACACTTGCTGCCTTGATTCTCCCCTATCGCCACCATTCTTGCACTTACATAGCAGTATTTCTAATCAACGTGTAGGCTGTATAGCCTACTTGCATTGTCCTACACAACTGCAAAACCCTACGGCAAACGTACGCAGCCTGTTAAAGCTTCACTGTTTCGCGAACCTGGACTTTGTAAGATTGGCGAAGAAAAAGACGTGAAGCCCTATTTTTTTCTTGAACCAGGGCGCAGTAAAGCCTAGACTCGCACTTTGATTGGGCGTTGAAGGACGCCCGCATTTCCTCGGGAAGGTTCGACCTGAAGCGCCGGCAAATCAACGGCGACAAGGCGCGGGCCTCGGGCGCGACATCGTGGCGGGAAAGCAAGCAAGTACGGCTCGCTGTACCATAAAGGCGGTGGCACTGGGTGTGTCGCTGGTCTTCAGCGCTTTGTTGACCGCCGCAACCCTGCGGTCGCCGGACCTTCATTGGCTGGCTTGGTTTAGCTTCTTGCCGTTGTTTGTGGCCGTTCGATCGCTGCGTCCGATGATGGCCGCACTGGCCGGAGGGCTTTGGGGTGCTTGCCTCTATTCGTTCTTGACTGCCGGCGCGGCCGCCGAAATTGACGCCGTTAGCACCGCCATCGCCCCATCGGGACAGCTTCTCGTTCTATTCATCGTGATCCCGACGGTCTATTTACGCCTGGCCGCCCGGCCCGCCTTCGCGATCGGCTTGAAACTCATCACGCTGGCTCTCGGCTGGACACTGCTCGAGGCCGTCCTTCACTTTCACAATCATTTTGGCCCGCATGATGGGCTTCTCACCGGCTCGCAAGGCGAAGGCCTGCATTTCCACTGGCTCGCTCGACTATTCGGTTACGTATCCGCATCCTTCCTGGTGGCCTGCGCCAACGCATCACTCGTGGGCCTTGTGAACCGTACCCATCTGAGGTTCCCGGCCTGCAAGTCACCGGTCGGATCGCCCACCGTTGTGCGGCGGCTTATGTCACAATTATGCTTGGCAATCCAGTCCTGGACACTACGCCAGGCGTATCCCCGCGCACCTCCGGATTCGGTCGCTACCGTTAGCTGTTTCGCGGTGGGTGTTGCCCATCCTTAATTAACACATAACAGTGACGTACTGAAATGGGCGGCAGAGTTCGCCCTGGAAAACGCAAGGAAACGGGTGACTGTCCCTACCTCTGATACGCAACCTCGTTCACGATTCAGGACCAGCGGCAGTACCAATCGTACTGTCCCTATTTTTCAGGTTCACATTTTGTCGGGAGAGAATTTATGTTACGGAGACAATTTCCTCAGGTTGGTTGTTCACTGACGATACTCGCGGCGACAATTGCAACTCACTCGGCGCCGTGCTTTGCGGCTGCGGTTTTTCAGGACAATTTTGACAATGGTGTTGTTGACTCCCGCTACACCCCAATCGGATCAGCAACGCTCGCTGAATCCGGTGGTCGGATGCGAGTAGGCACAGTATCGCCAGGGGACGGTATACGGATCGATCTGTCTGACCTTTCGAACACAGTTTGTCACATGATCGATTTCTCAGTTGAAGACAGTACCGTAGGGGACGCCTTCCTCTGGAAATGGATTGTTCGGGATGACGAGAATAATGTGTACCCGATACTAGAATTTGAAGCCTCCGAAACCAGTCCTCAAAGTCGACAGCTCGGCATGAGGACTACAAAAAAGGACAAGGATGGGAATGAGGTTACCGTTGTACAGTCGGCTGTCATTTATGTTAATGAAGATAACTACCGAATAAAATGGGATAGAAGAACGATCACTCTTGAAGATGGTACAAAGAAAGAGCAGGTACAGCTAGAGCTTATCAACAAGAGTACGGGCGAATACTACTTGATTTTCCCATGGCAGGATCCTCCACCAACTCAAACCGTTGCGTTTGAAATGACGACGAATTTCGACATGATCACCTTCGACGGTGTCGTGGTCGAATCCGAACATGTGGTGCCCGCCGTCTCCGAATGGGGCCTGATCGTCATGACGGTGCTGGGTTTGACGGCGGGGACGATTTTCTATGGGCGGCGACGTCGGTGCGCGTCGGCGTGATCAGATAGGTCGTGACCTGGTAACACAAGTATCATTGACGCGGGGCACGTCCGATGGCGTGCCCCGCGTTTTCCATTCTGCTCGCGTGTGCAGTCTTCGGCGCGGATCGCGCGCAAGTCGGAGAAGGATATGCCTGTAAACGCCGTCTTCAACAACGAAAACCACCATCGTCGATATCGCCTGCGTACCGGCGTAGAGCCTTAGTGAATCGCCACCTCAAATAAACGGGTTGAACATGAGTCGGCTCACTCGCAACCCGCCACTTCAAGGTTGGCGGGTCACGTTCCGGCGTAGCGATACGAGTTATTCGTCGCCCCCACGCACGAAATCGTTGCAATCGAATGGAGGCGTCGAAGGACCGTCGCAGCTTCTCTGAATTGTCATCTAGGTGGCGGGAAAAGAGGTGCGTCCCGGACCACTGCCGTAAACATCTTTCGAGCGGCCCAGATGCCTATTGATGCGGTGTTCCAATATTTCTCGATCCAGTTAGGCGATCGTTTCTTGGTCCCGGAGGGACCGTGGCACTTAGCCACGGGCATGAGCCCGTGGACCAAAGACACGGGAAACAAACAAGCCCCGGAGGGGCGACGGAGGGTCCGCAATACGAAACGCAATTGCATCGCGGTGTTCGTGTGTCCCATCCGACAAGCTCTCCAATCCGCCGCCCCGCCGGGGCTGGTGGACGGAACTGACCGGAGAAAGTGGTGAAGATGTTTAGAGCATTGGTCCGGGACGCACCGTACGAAACTAGACTCCGAGCGAAGTGGCGACCGTTACAATTTCCCGATAATCGCGTCGGTCATCTGCGTTGTGCTGCACGCGCCGTGATCGAGCACCTCCTGCCGACCGGTCAGACGCATCATGTCGTACGTGCGAACCTTGCCTTCGGCCACGACCGTTTCGACGGCCGAGCGGACTCGCTTCGCCTTGTCCGTCTCGCCGATGTGGTCCAGCATCATGCACGCCGTGAGAATCATGGCGATGGGGTTCACGATCGAAGGGTTGAGCGTTTCGTATTTCGGGGCCGAGCCGTGTGTCGGCTCGAAGATGGCGACATCTTTGCCGATGTTGGCGCTACAGGCGAATCCCAGTCCGCCGATCAGCCCGGCGAATCCGTCCGACACGATGTCGCCGAACATATTGCCGCTGACCAGCACCCCGTAATTCTCCGGGTTCTTGGTCATCCACATCATCTGGGCGTCGATGTTCGTCTCCCAAAGGGCGATGCCGGGATGGTCCTTGGCCGCCGCCTGTGCTTCGGCCCGCATCATCCCCGAGGTTTCACGGATGACGTTGGGCTTCTCGCAAACGGTGACCGATTCATAGCCGAATTTTTCGGCATAGGCGAAAGCCGCGCGGACGATCCGCCGACAGGCGTTGCGGGTGAAGATTCGCGTAGAGATCGCCAAGTCTTCGCTCGGCGTTTCCTTGAAAAGGGCCATTCTCGGATGGGTCTCGAGGGCGTCGCGAACTTGGGCCGGCGGGTTGGTCCACTCGACACCGCCGTACAGCCCCTCGGTATTCTGCCGGAAGATGACCGCGTCGACCTTCGGCTCGCAGAAGCCGTCGCCGTCGCGGCGAATGAAGTTGAGCGGGTTGCCCGGCAGCGAGCGGCACGGGCGAATGCTGATGTCCAAATCGAAATGCTGCCGCAGCCCGACGATCGGGCTGCTATAGACGAAACCCTTATCGCGCAGGCCGGGTGCCAGCTCCGCCGCCGCAAGGTCCTTGGGCTTCGAGGTAATCGCCCCGAACAGGCTGATCTTGTGCTGCTCGAGCAGCTTGATGGTCCGCTCCGGCAGGGCGTTTCCTTCATTGATCCAGAATTCCCAGCCGATGTCCGCGTGGACGTACTCCGCCTTGAATCCGGCCGCGTCCAATACGCGAATCGCCTCGGGCAGGACGGTTTTCCCGATCCCATCGCCGGGCATGGTCACGACGGTTCTATTTGCCACCTTGGGTTGCTCCCTACT
>JADFIX010000218.1:455-6667 GCA_022566435.1 Planctomycetota bacterium | reverse complement strand
GGCAGCGAGCTGAAAGCGCGCCAGCACCCGGTAGCCGTGTGGCCCCTTGTCCGCGAGGGAGGTAAGGATGTCCTTTGCCTTGCCGGGGTCCGGGCCGTCGAGCACGTCCAAAGCCTGGCTGAACGAAGCGCCCGCGGTTTGCGCCTGCCCTAGTGCGACAATTGAGCCATTGGCGTAATGCACGATAACGTCGGAGGCGTGCACCTTACTAACGTTTTTATGGTGCCCAGATGTCGCCCCAGACTTCGTGGATTGCGGTGCCCAAATGTACTCCCCGACTTGCTCTATGCTAAATGTCTTTCCCTGATTAACCCACCAAATTAGGTTAGTACTCACCGCCTCAGACTTAAAACGTTTAACCGCGCGGACAAAATTCGCAATAAGTTGTGGGAAGTCTTCAGCATCCAGAGCCCCGATCAGGACTACTTTCGCAAGTTGGTCGCCATCCTGAATCTCTGCTAGCTTCTCCGACGCCAAACTGGACAAGGTGATCGAAGACGCCGCCCATGCCTTGCGCGCCGCGCGGTATTCGCACCGAGAAGACGCTGAATCAGAGACCACGCTTGACATGTGGCACGCGTGGTTCGAGAAAGGGTAAGGCACAAACATGGCGGCAGAAATCGATTCGAATGTGGAAAAAGCGGCCGATGAGTTCCGTGGCAAGTTCGCGGCATTGAAGAAGGAAATCGGCAAGGCCATCGTTGGGCACAAGGACGTCGTCGAGGGCGTGCTCACGGCGCTCTTTGTCGGCGGACACGTGCTGATCGAAGGCGTGCCGGGGCTCGGTAAGACCTACCTCATCCGAACGTTGGCCGAAGCCGTCGATCTACATTTTTCCCGCATTCAGTTCACGCCGGACCTGATGCCCGCCGACATCATCGGCACGACCGTTATCAATGAAAACCCGGCCACCGGGAAACGGGAATTTGAATTCCAGTCCGGACCGCTCTTCGCGCAGATCGTCCTGGCCGACGAGATCAACCGGGCGACACCCAAGACGCAGTCCGCTCTTCTGGAAGCGATGCAGGAGCACACCGTCACGGTGGGCGGTACGCAGCACAAGCTGGAAGAGCCGTTCTTCGTCATGGGCACCCAGAACCCCATCGAGCAGGAGGGCACCTATCCACTTCCAGAGGCCCAGCTCGACCGGTTCATGTTCAAGCTGGTCGTGAATTACTCGACCAAGGAGGAACTGAAGACGATTCTCGATCGCACCACGACCGGCTATCGCCCGTCGATCAATGTGGTCATGTCCGGGGACGACATCATCGGCACGCAGGCGCTGGTGCGCCGCGTGGTGATGGCCCCGCACGTACAGGATTATGCGGCGCGTCTGGCGATGGCGTCTCATCCCGCCGGACCCTACGCCGTGGAAGTCACCAATAAGTACGTACGGTGGGGCGTCAGTCCCCGCGCGGTTCAAACTTTGACCTTAGGCGCTAAGCTGTACGCCTTGCTAGACGGTCGATTCAACACGAGCTTCAGCGACGTACAAAGAGTTTACTTGCCCGCCATGCGCCACCGTGTCTTGCTCAACTTCGAGGGCGAGGCCGAAGGAATTAGCACCGACGACGTGTTGCGTGAGATCATGGAAAAGACGCCGACGATGGCGGAAGCCGCGGCGTGAGCGAGCGACTCGTAAAAAGCCGGCGATCGTCGTCGCGTTCGAATAGGTTGACGAAGCTTCCGAGGAGTCGTTCCATTGGCCGTCGCAACCCGAAAAAAGCCTGACGAATTGCTCGATTCGGACTTCATGAACCGGCTCGACCAGTTATCGCTTGTCAGCCGCAAGATCTTCGCAGGAAAGATGCGTGGCGAGCGTCTCACCAAGCGTCGCGGCGCGTCCGTGGAGTTCGCCGACTATCGCAACTACGTCAGCGGCGACGATCTGCGCCACCTCGATTGGAATATTTACGCCCGCCTGAACAAGCTGTTCATCAAACTTTTCCTGGAAGAGGTAGATCTTCACGTCAGCGTGCTGATCGACGTCTCCAAAAGTATGGACTGGGGCGATCCCCACAAGGGGCTGTACGCCCGTCGCGTCGCGGCGGCGATTGCCTATATCGGGCTGGTCAACTTCGACAGGGTGAGCCTCTACGGTTTCGCCGACGGGCTGCAATTCGAGCTGTCCGGTGTTCGCGGGCGACGGCTGATGGCCAGAGTGATTGATTTTCTGACAAAGCTCGAGTTCGCCGGCGCCGGCGACTTGGCGGCGACAGGCAAGCAGTTCGCCATTCGCCATCCGCAGCCCGGCATCGTGCTGCTGCTGAGCGACTTTGTCGACAAGGGTGGATACGAGGACGGCTTGAGATTTCTTATGGCGCGCAAGTACGACATCTACGCCTTGCAGATTCTCAGTCCCGAGGAGATCGATCCGCGCCTCGCGGGCGACCTCCGGCTTACCGACATGGAGGACGAAGACTTCGCCGAGGTGACCGTCGGTCGGGCCTTGCTCAACCGTTACAAACGAAACCTCGAAGCCTATTGTGGCGGGCTAAAGGATTTCTGCGCGACGCGCGGGATTAGCTACATGTTCACGAGTACCGAAGTGGCGTTCGACCAAATGGTGCTGTCATATTTCCGCAAGCGCGGGTTATTGAAGTAGTGTGATGATGACGCTCGATAGCAAAACGCGACCCGGTTCGAGGAGTAACGCCGGATGAGTTTTCTGAGTCCCGCGACAATCGCCCTGGCCGCAGGTTTGACCGTGCCGCCGCTGATTGCCCTTTACTTTCTCAAATTGAAGCGATCGGTGCGAATGGTGCCGTCCACGCTGCTTTGGAAGAAATCCGTCGAGGACTTGCACGTCAATTCGCCGTTCCAGCGACTTCGCAGCAGTGTGCTTCTGCTTCTGCAACTTCTCATTCTGCTACTCGCGGCGTTGGCGCTGGGAAAACCCATGTTGGAAATGGCCTTGGCTCACGAAAGTACGATCATCATCCTGGTAGACCAGTCGGCGTCGATGGCCGTGATGGAGGCGGATGGGCGCACGCGTCTCGATATGGCCAAGCACCAGGCGAAACGAGTGATCGACGGCATGGATGAAGATTCTCGGGCCATGGTGATCGCTTTTTGTGATCGCGCCACCGTGGTCTCGTCGTTTGACACTGATCGTCAAGCGCTCAAACGCAAGATCGAATCCATCGAGCAAACGCAGAGCGCTTCATCATTGGGTGAAGCCATGAGCCTCGCGGAGGCGTATACGCAAAACATTATCATTGGAAGCGACGAGGCAGGCGCGGATCGGGCTCCGGATTCGGTCGCGCCGCCGGCGACCGTATTCATATTCACCGATGGTCGCGTGGAGGACGCCGATAAGGTGACCTTGCAGAAATTTGACGTTGATAATATTCACGTAACCAGCGTCGGCAAGCGGGCGGACAACGTCGGTATTATTGCCATGAACGCCAGGCGAAACTACGAAACGCCCGAGATTCTCGAAGTGTCGACCACGATCGAAAACTTCGGTCCCGATCCCGTCGCCCTGGATGCCGTCCTCTACATCGACGGGGAGAATGTGGATGTGCAATCGATCGAGCTAGGGCCGCTACCCGACGCGCCGGGTTTGGGAGAAGAGGACCATGATTCTCCGGTGCCAACGAAACGAACGGAAGCGGCGGATTCGGTCGGTGTGATCGCGTTCGACGAAATCGAGTTCGGAGGCGGTGGTACGGTGGAGGTCGTGCTTCGTATCGATGACGCGCTCTCGGCGGACAATCGCGCTTGGTCGATCATTGACGAGCCCCGACACGTACAGGTTCTGCTCGTGTCGGGCGGCAACTGGTTTCTGGATAGCGTGCTGCAGACGCTGCCGCTCACCGTGGAAAAAATGACGCCGGCGCAGTACGAGCAAGCGGACGAGCGAGACATTCAAGACGGCGATCGAAGCCGTTTCGATGTCGTTATTTTTGACGATCACTCGACCGCGCGCCTTCCCCAAGGAAACTATTTCTTCTGGGGCGGGATCCCGACCCTCGACGGCCTGTCCCGCAAGGACATCATCGCAAACGAAGTGATTTTCAACTGGGACGAAACCCATCCCGTGCTACGGTACGTCGGTGTCGAAGCCCTGTACGTCTACGAGTGGCACCGGCTTGTCTTGCCGCCCGAGGCCGTATCCATTATTGACGGGCAATCTTCGCCCGTTCTCGCTTATCTATCTCGCGATGCCAGCCAATACCTCATTAGCGCGTTCAGTCTGATCGCCTACGACGAAAAGGGACGCCCACTGATGAATACCAAATGGGTCACCACCGCGGATTTCGTCGTCTTCATGCAGAATACCATCCAGTTTCTTTCCGGTACCACGTCGATCGGCGCGAGGAAGTCGGTCCGCCCGGGATCTCCGATCACGCTACCGATCCCCGGTCATTCCGATGAGATCAAGGTCCATAGGCCAGACGGCGTTGTCGATCGCGTGCCCGCCGTCGGTTTCGACAACATACACTACGCGCGAACGCGGCAGGTCGGGGTTTACCGTCTCGATCCCGGTCTCTCCGGAAACGACGTGTTCGCCGTGAATCTTTTCAACGAAGTTGAAAGTCATGTGCGGCCAGCCGAGGCATTGGCCCTCGGCGCGGTGACTTTGACCACCAAGGCGGCTTCGATTCAAGTGAACAGACCGGCCTGGTCCTATTTTCTTTTTGGGCTATTGGTCTTGCTCTTGTTGGAGTGGGTCATCTACAATCAGCGCATCTTCGTGTAGGAATTGCCCTCGAACGTCTATGGAAGAACGTGTGAACCAGTGGATAAGCCAGACGACATGATCGCCGTTTTGCCGTTGCCTCGCGGGTCCACCCTGGCCAGTGCCTTGCTGTGGGTTTTGCCGGCGGTGGGGTTGGGGGGGGCGGCCGTTGCCGTTTTCAGTCAGCTCCAATTCATCCCTTCCGGTGTTTCGAACCGCCTTGTGGACTATTGCTTCGCGGTATTGATGATTCCAGTCGTCTTGGGTGCGGTGGCTTTCGCGATCCGGGCGGCGGGACTGGTGTGCATGGCGATCTGGCCGGGGGCCGTCGGTGTCTATGCCGGTCGCGACCGACTGACGATCAAGATGGGCCCGTTCGGGACGCGGGACTACGATGTGGGGCGGCTTGAGGTTCGGTATCCGTACGAGCTGCCGGCCGACGACGGAGAGGACCAATTCGAGGCGCTGCTGCCGCAGGAGCGGCAGTGGGCGGAACTGTTTCCGAAAATCACGCATCCGGACGCGGGGGAGTTGATCGATCGCACCATTCGGCGTATGGCGGGCATCCCGGAGAAGGAGATCGTTCGAATTCTTCGGCCTGCCATTTCTTTTTACCGCAGGGTCCGCGAAGGCGATAAGGGAGCACGCGTTGAAGTCGAGGAAAGTGGCGTTGGCAGGCCTGACGCGGACGGGGCTTGATTACCTTGACATCTTGCGCGACGGCGATCTTTTCGAGGTGGTCGCGGTGGCGGATTCCGATCCGGCCGTGCTCCGCGAATGTGACATCGCGGAGTCTGTCTCGGCCTACGAAGACTATCGATCACTCATCGTCGAGTCCGCTCATTCGGGCCTTGATCTTCTGGTCGTCGCGACCGAACCGCACCAATCGTCTGAGTTTCTTCCCTTGGCGGTCGAACGCGGTATTCCGGTCTTTCACAAACCGCCTTTCGCCCGTTCTTTGCAGGAAGGGCGAAGTTTGGTGGCCCGATTCGAAGCAGCGGATTGTCCCTTTCTGATTTCCAGGGAGTGGCATCACGATGGATGGCCGACCGGCGCGGACATGCTCGAAAATCGTGCAGGGTATGTGCATACCGCTGTAGGGCAGATTTCGATCGGCGATGAGCCGGGCGGATGGCGCGGCGATTCGCTCCGAGCGGGCGGCGGCGTGCTGCTGCACGGGGCCTACGTGTTGGTCGACCTGCTCGTGACTCTGATGGGCGTGCCGGACTCCGTCTATGCCGTTTGCAGCTTCGCGCGGGCACCGGGCGAGACACGTAACTATGATACCGAAGACAACGCGCTCTTACTCATGCGCTGGGGGGCGAATCGAGCTGCCACGCTCGTCGCGCGCCGAGGCGGCAGAGGCGGCGCCGCGCAAGTGACGCTTGTGGGCACGAACGATACTTTGGTGTGGTCGGCGGCCGATACGTCAGGGGAAGGCGGGGGCGGCAAGGGGCGTCAGTCGACCGCGAGCATCGCGTTCCAAATCCGCTCCGCTGCGGGGATCGGCGAAACCGTGGCCGGCCGA
>JADFIX010000218.1:0-445 GCA_022566435.1 Planctomycetota bacterium | reverse complement strand
GCACGGGACCATCTTTCCACGCTGGCCTTGATCGAGGCGGCCTATCTGTCCGCCAAGACCGGGGCACCGGAAGTTCCGGCGCATCTTCCGGGTTGATTCTGTGTCCAAGGGGCATCGTCCGGTTAATCGGGGGCGACTAGATTTTCGCCACTGAGATTGTCCCGACGTTGTGCCGATCCGCCGGCACTGAACGACATGATGGTGGCGCCGGGTTCGACGAGAAACAGCAGGACCAGTTCGTAGTCTTTCTTGAGGTGCCTGTCTTTTATCTGCTTGAATTGACCGAGCCCGCCGATCGTACCGGCCTGCTCGGGAAAATACTGTACTTCAATGATGCGTTTGTCGTTCACATTGGCGATCGCGTACTTCCCGATCATCGCGGATCGGTTCCCGTTGTCGTCTTCCACGAAGTAGTTTTGAACCACTTTTCCCGCGAAATCGATAG
>JADFIX010000217.1 GCA_022566435.1 Planctomycetota bacterium | reverse complement strand
GCATCAGGGAGCTGGTTTTGTCAACCCCTCTCCGTGGCCGGGGTTCACGAAAGCTAACGCGAACGCTACTACACGCCGCCCAGCAAACGGCATAAGTGCGAAACTCGAACTTACGGTCAATATGCGTTCATTCAGCGTGCTACTGCCCGGTGGCGGCAAGCAGAGATACAGAGTCGCTTCCATGGCGCCCAGAATCTCGGTTTCCCCCGAATTAGGGATTCCGGGATCGTCGCACGATGCGGAATCTGTGCAATCGACCGACAGGCTCCCGACGCAGACCCCGTCGAAGCAAGAACTAATTTTGTCGCAGGGTGCGGCGATGCACAGGCCGCTACCCAGGCACTCGACGCACCGAACGAGGTTTTCGTCACAAAGCAAGGTCGGGCACGGGTCCGAACCCTCCTCGCAAACGTCGGAGTCGCATATTTCGGAGCCGTTACAAAACAGCCCGTCGTCGCAATCGGCGTTAGCTATACAACCACACGTATCGCTCATTTCATCACACGGCAGGAGCTCGCACGGGGGATCCCCCGCCACACACTCGCCAACCACGCAGTCTTCCGCACCATTACAAAAGAGTCCGTCGTCGCAGTCAGCGCTTGCCAGACATTCCACGCATTGCCCCAGGTTATCGTCGCAAAGCTGGTCGGGACATGGGTCGGGGCCGGGCTCACAACTCCCCGACATGCATTCCTCGATCCCGCTACAGAATAGGAAGTCATCGCACTCAGATGGTAGAGTGCAGTCCTCACAGCTATCGGTAAGCTCATCGCAAAGCGCCGCCGGGCATGGCGGGTCGCCCGCCGTACAGAGACCGTCGGTACAGGGCTCCGGCCCGTTGCAGTAAGACCCGTCGTCGCAATCAGACGATTCTAGACAGTCAACGCATCGGTCCAATACCTCATCGCATTGTTGGCCGGGACACGGGTCGGTTCCCGGTACACAACTCTCGGAGTCGCATGCCTCCGAACCGTTACAGTAAAAACCGTCGTCGCAATCAGAGGAATCGAGACAGTCGACGCATCGGTCCAATGCCTCATCGCATTGCTGGTCGGGACACCGGTCGGTTCCCGTTACACAATTCGTGAAGTTGCATGCCTCAGAACCGTTACAGTAAAAACCGTCGTCGCAGTCGGCATCCGCCGTGCAGTCTTCGCATGTGTCCGTGGTCTCATTGCACAGCTTTGTGGGCGGGCAGGGCGGCGTGCCCGATTGGCATGTGCCGTTGGCACACGTTTCCTGACCGTTGCAGGACTTCGTGTCGTCGCAGTCGGCGTCCGCCGGGCAGTCATCGCAAGTTTCCGTGGCCTCATGGCACACCTTTTCAGGCGGGCAGGGCGGGTTGCCCGACGTACAGAGACCGTTGCTACAGGGCTCCGGCCCGTTGCAGAAAACCCCGTCGTCGCAATCAGACGAAAAAATGCATTCGTCGCAGCGATCTTCGGCCTCGTTGCAATAACCTGGCAGACAGCGCTCAGTGCCCGGCGTACAGAGACCGTTGCTACAGCTCTCCGTGCCGTTGCAGTAAGAACCGTCGTCGCAATCAGCCGAAGAACTGCACTCGGTGCAGCGATCTTGAGCCTCGTTGCACTTACCTGGCGGACAGGGTCGATTGCTATGCGTACAGGCAAGGTTGACACAGCCCTCCGTGCCGTTACAGAACAAACCGTCGTCGAGGCATTCGCTCTTCAGCGGGTGATAGCAACAACCTCGTTCATCACACGAATCATCGGTGCACTCGTTGCCGTTGTCCGGGGTGCAATCAGAACTTGACGGGCAACAACCCGTCCCGCAACAGACGCCCGAGAAGCAACAGAAGCCGTCGACGTTGCAGCATTCGTGGTTCGCACAGCAATCCGTTCCGCGGCAGCATCGAGGAAAGTCTGGCGGACAACACAGACTCGTCCCGCAGCAGATCTCGTCCGAAAAGCAGCAGTTGCCATTGGCACAGCACCTACCGGAACAGCACCTTCCCTCGCAGCACTTGCAGAGGCAGCAGTTTCCGATGCACACGCACCCGAATTGTTGCTCGCCGAGGTACGTAAGCAGATCGTCCACGTCGCTGTCCACCGGCATGGGGAGCGGGTACGTAACGACAGGCTGTCCACCATCCGTCAAACGATACTGCACCGTGCACGGATCGTCTGTGGGATCCACGTCCCTGAAATCTGCGGTCGGCTGACCGCCTGATCCGTCCGACGTAGGATGATAACCCATGAGTCGCGCGATACCCGTCTCGCCCGGACGAATCCAAACGGCCGTGTCCTCCCGTTGAACCCACGCCACTTGGAAGGCGTCCTCGAGCCAATCGTCGGACGTATGTATGATCTCAATGTCAACACCGAGATCGCGCTCCAGGTTGGCCAGGGCGTGCCCCACGTCGACAAAGTCGAACAGCAAGCGATCGTACAAATATAACTCTTCCTCGGTCTTGTCCCCCCAGTAGGCCGCAAAACCTGCATGTCGCCTTGGCTCGAACGGCGAATTGGCAGCGTCGAAAACAAGGAAAATACCCTGCGAGGTCTCGACCCGAATCCGAATGGGCTCGTGGCCGATGGGTACGTCGGGCCTGTCCGGATCGACTGGCAGATTGGTCTTCTCCTCAGGCAAAATGACCTGTTCCCGCGACGGCAGCGTACGAGCCTTCCTTTGGAATTGAACGTCGGTATCGTCTTGGACTGCACGACGGCGCTGCGGACCATTTTCACCGGCTACCGGATCATCGACATCTGCTGCCCAAACGACTAGCGTCGGAGCGATACAGAACCCTATTAGAGTAAGGAGTGCGCATTCCGCGAACCGGCCGTACATCATCATGCAAGCGAGCGGGTTCCGACGGCAACGCATCTCAACGGGCTGTATAATACTCGATAATTCCCGCCCGATTCGCGACTTTTCAAAGGCTTGCACCTGATCCGCTCCCGCATACGAGTCCAACGAGACGGGCCGACCTGCCCGCATGAGGAACACATAGGATCATACGCACCATCCTCGGGGAAAACAATCGGACTATTTAGGCGCCACCTATGTAGCCTATACCGCGGGCAGGAATGCAAACGAAAGACGAGGAATGGGATTAAGATGGCGTTCTACAGGGACCGGCGCAATCCTACTTGTCGACCGGTGCTGAACTCGTCGTCGAGCCGCCCGCGCCCTGTCCGGCGTGCGAATTTCAGTTCTAAGCCTGCGCATTCCCCACCCACGCGTTGGCGATATCCAGCGCGCTGAGCATGCTCTGACCTTTTTGGAGGGTCTCTTTGTATTCGAGGTCGGGTTGGGAGTCGGCGACGATACCCGCGCCGACCTGGGACGGGTGGCCCGCCCTTTCAAGGGTGGGTTCGCGATTCGTTGTGAGCCGGCAGGCAAAGTGGGCGACAGGCCTACGCCTGCCCATCCCCCACCCAGGCGTGGTGCCGTCTCGCGCGTCGCATCGTTCGCACCACGGTCGAGTATATTCTCCACCGCTTGCGCCGCGTGGCAGACCACCGATCGCCGCAAGCCATCCACGGATCGCGCGTCCCGTTCCACTCAGCACCCGTCGCACTCAAACGGCTATCGCAACGGATCGGACCGCTCAACGATCGCCAAGCCCTGGCGAGATCACCTCGCCGCCTTTCTCCGCCGCGCCCTGCGATCGTAACCTCCCTTGGCCACCAGCGAGCACGTGCAGCGTTCTTGAGTGCCGGTCCGTAGACTCCCTGAGCCGACGTCACCTCGGAGAAAAGAAAAAATGCGCCAAACGAACCCATTTGCTGCCTCCTTGACCCCGTTAACGCGGATTCCTTCTCCGAAAATGGCTTCGTTTTCGGCCGGGCGGCATGGCGGGCACCTGTCGAAGACCGCCGACTTCGCCCCGGACGATGACTGGCGTATTGCGAGCCCGGCCCGTCCGGTTCGGCGAGACCGTCCGCAATACGGCGAGCCAATGACTACCCCGTCGGTGATGCGATGGCGGTTCTGGATGAGGATTGATACTGATAACAAGCGACGGAGCGATTGAAGGCTGAGCGCGAGCGACTAGCGAGTGCGAAGACTGAGGGCGACCGGCGAGGGAGCGTGAAGGGAGCGTGAAACGACGAACCGACGAAGAAAGCCCAATGGTCATCTTCTCCCTTCGTCGCTTCGTCGCTACGTCGCTACGTCGCTTCCTCTACATCCCCAACTTATCCCGCAAGTACTCCAGGCAGCGGGACTTATCGATGCGGTCTTGCGATGCGTCGTCGCGGTTGCGGACCGTGACCGTGCCGTCTTCCTTGGTCGTGCCGTCGATCGTGAAGCAGAACGGCGTACCGGCCTCGTCCATGCGGGCGTAGCGCTTGCCGATCGACTGCTTGGCGTCGTATTGGCAGGGGAAATGCTTTTTGATCTCGCGATAGATCGGCTCGGCGATGTCGGGCATGCCGTCCTTGGCCACCAGCGGGAAGACGGCGGCCTTGATCGGGGCGAGGCGCGGGTGGAACTTCATGAACTCCGGACTGGCGCGGTTCTCGTCGAAAGTGTAAGCCTCGGTGATCGTGGCCAGGATGAATCGATCGACGCCGGCCGACGGTTCGATGACGTGCGGCACGAATCGTTCGTGGGTCGCGTCGTCGACGACGGCGAAGGCGGTGTCCTTGTTCTTGGCTGCCTTGCCGTGGGCCTTCAGGTCGAAATCGCCGCGGTGGGCCACGCCTTCGAGTTCCTGTGGTTCCTCGGAGAAGGGAAACAAGTATTCGATGTCCGTGCAGGCGTCGCTGTAGTGGGCCAGTTCGTCCTCGGTCTGCTCGCGGGGGCGGAGGCTGTCGCTTTGGATGCCGAGCGATTCGTACCATTTGATGCGCACGTCGCGCCAGAACTCGTACCACATCTTGGAGGTGTCCGGCTTGCAGAAGAACTCGATCTCCATCTGCTCGAACTCGCGCGAGCGGAAGGTGAAGTTTCGCGGGTTGATCTCGTTGCGAAAGGCCTTGCCGATTTGGGCGATGCCGAAGGGGATTTTAACCCGTGTCGAGTCCATGACATTCTTGAAGTTGACGAAAATGCCTTGAGCGGTCTCGGGGCGGAGGTAGACTTTGAAAGGAAAAGGGGACATTCTACTTTTTCGTCCCCCTATCGCGGGCTTCCTTTCCAGCTACCCGTCAACAAAATTAGAATGTCCTCTTTTGTTCCCTGACACATTTCCAGCCCGACCATCTGCGGGCACTCACGTGTGCCCCTCGCGCACCACCCTCGATTCGATTGGGACGTGGACGTCACATAGTTCGATATACGGTTCTTTGTCCAACCCTGGTGTCTCCGCCCGTGCATATGAGACGATGTTGTCGCCTAATTGTTGAATCAAGTGCTTGGCCTGCTCAAGCAGTTGGAGGGCGTCGAACTTTATAGGGCAGAATTGGGTGTACGCGATCCATACGAACTTGTTCTCGCATTTTTCGATAATGTCGAGGGGAAACAAGCGGCAGTCCAGCGGGCGAACATGATAGATGGCGCACCTTCCCTCTCTATAGAAGTAGCACCCATCTTTCTCCGCGCGCATCAACCTTGCGTGCCGCCCGCGATTGCTTGCATGCGTTGAGAAGGAATCGACCGCTTGTTTTACAAATCTCTCGATTTGCCGAACGTCTCTGTCGAATAGGAGCGGAGGATCGATCCTCCCGCCGGGCCTGACCTTGCTACAACAATTCCCGTTAGATGGACACTTCGCGCAGAAAGAATATGTGCCGTCGAGATCGTTCTCATGGGGCTCTATGATCTTCAGTTTAAGCGCGAATCCACTCATAGTCGCTTGAAATCAATTGTTCGCCTTTTCGTGACAGCAGAATATGCTGCCCCGTAAATGTACCATGCCGCGTGTACCTAAGTGCGAATGCCCCCTGCTCGTAGTCGGAGGGATCAGTCGATTCATAGGTTCCGGAGAGAATAAGATATCTGAAAGTACCTTGGAACTTATAGGTCGTCGTTTCGTCGTCAGATTCCCTGAGAACAATCGAACCCTTTATGCGACGCCCCTTTTGCGTTAGCGTGACAGACTCGTTAAACTCCTTGTCATCTTCACGGAAGGTCGTCTTCCACTTCCCGCCGATGCTGGGTTCATGATGGTAGAATACCTGAAGGATATTGGGTAAAAGGCTGTTCCAAAACCAGACCAACCCGAGCACCAGCAGGCCACCAACGACAGCGCCGAATATGCTGTCCAACGTCATTCCGCAGGCTCCACCTTTCCGTCGTTCGTAAACACTTGTCGCGAGCCACCGCGACTCTGATCATACCGGATAGAGGGGCTCCGGTGCAAGAGAACGCGTGGAACCTCGTATCCGCGGCGATACCACGATGCACCGATTCTCTTCCCCCGCGGTACCTACTGCTTGGTCTTCTTGGCACGCCGTAGGGGCGCCGGCGCCTTCTTCGCAAGTGCGTCCTTCACCATTTCGGGCGGATCCTCGATCGTCGCGTAGTTTTCCGCGATTCCCTGTGCCCACGCCCGGTAAAGCCGTAGCGTTTCCTCATCCGCATTGAAATACCAGATCAGCCCGGCCGTACAGGCCAATTGTTTGTGCCCATGTTCCTCCTGCATGAAACGCTCCCGGACGACTTCGGGCACTTGCGGAAGCAAGAAAAGGTGTCAGGAAGAGTTTTAACTAGCCTAGAAAATCTTCCTGACACCTATTCCCTCGCAGAAAAACCGCTTAGCGTG
>JADFIX010000216.1:6286-6697 GCA_022566435.1 Planctomycetota bacterium | reverse complement strand
CGGGCGCTCGATAACTTCGGCAGCGTGGTTATCGGTGCGGCCTACGAGTTGCCCCCCTTTGATTCCGCCGCCGATTAGTACGCTGCTCCAGGCGCGAGCCCAGTGGTTGCGTCCCCCGCCGGACGTGGTCTGCGGGGTGCGGCCGAACTCGCCCATCCAAACGACCAACGTCGATTCAAGCAGCCCTCGCCTCTCCAGGTCCATGACGAGGGCCGACATTGCGACATCACACTCGCGGGACAGCGTGCGGGTGCGGGGAAAGTTGTCGCGGTGCGTGTCCCAGGCGGCGCCGGCTCCCTGCACGACCTCTACGAACGGCACTCCTGCTTCCACCAGCCGGCCGGCCATCAGGCAGCCTTGTCCGAAGATGCTGCGCCCGTTCGCATCGGCGCCACCGCCAGCGTCTCCTTT
>JADFIX010000216.1:0-6276 GCA_022566435.1 Planctomycetota bacterium | reverse complement strand
GGACCGCGCGCCTTGGCCGCTAAGCCGTATGCATCACGAACAGCGTTCTTCTCCCGCGAAAGGTCGAATGCCTGCTTCTGCTGCGAGTTCATCAATCGGACGGCCCGATTCAGTGTGGAATAGTGCGCTTCGGCGGCGGCACTTCGGTATGTGTCGTGAAACGGCCTCTCAAACCGCTCCAGCAGATCGACCTGCCGGTCGAACTGCTCCTGAGAATGGGCCGGCTTGATGTAATTCAACCCGCGGTGCGGATCGCTTACCACCAGAGGTTGATGGAGCGGACCCAGAAAACCGGAGCGAGCGGCGTGCGGTTGATCGCCGATACAGACGAAATTCGGCAGCGGCACGTCCTGCTTCCCCAATTCCTTTGAGACGATCGCCCCGACGCTGGGAAACGAAACCCCTCCGGCTTGGTTCTGGTAGCCCGTATGCAGATGGTAGCTGGCCAGTTGATGGTCGGATTCGACGGTGCTCATGCCGCGCAGAATGGCGGCGTGCTCCATCAGTCGGGCGAACTGTGGGAAGTGCTCGCTGATTTGGATTCCGGGCACGGACGTGTCGATCGGACGGAATTCCCCACCAATTTGCTTAGGGGCCTTGGGTTTGAGATCGAACGTGTCGATATGACTTGGGCCGCCGGCCATCCACAGCAGGATACAGGCTTTCGGCTTGGGCTGGCCGGATTCGGCAGCATGTGTGGCGACCCTTCCCAGCCAGCCGCCCAGTGCGGCGCCAGCGGCAGTGGATGTGAGGAATGCCCGTCGGTTGAGGTTTGCGTCCATTGGGATTCTCCGAAGATTCGACCGTTACCGATTCAGCGAGAACTCACTGCTCATCAACAACGCCCATGCCAGTTCTTGATAGGCGTTGGCGTCGGAGCGCGACTCTCGCAGATGCTTCCGCACAATCTGTTGTTCGTCCTTCGTAGGACGCCGCGACAGAATCGTCAAATACAACTTCTCGATGACTGTCTCTTCCGACGCACCGGAAGCTGTCAACCGTGTGACGAGGGCCGAGATGTTTCGCCCGGCGAATTGTCGCGAGTTCATCAACCGCAGCAGATGCGGAATCCCCCGATGATAGGCCAGAGGGTCCGGGTCTCCCTGTTCGGCGAAGAACCCGGTGAATTCGCGACGCACGCCCAAGCCGACGTTGACTCCCTTCTCCCGGGCCGGCGGTCCGAGAACCTGCACAAGCGAATCGTACAACTGTCCCGCCGAGAGCACCTTGACCGACATCCGCCCGAATAGCACCGCCTGCTTCTCTGAAGCGTTGCCAGGCCGGCTGGTCCGCTGGTAGGCGCGGCTGAGCAGAATCGCGCGGCTGAGAAATTTCAGATCGAAGCCCGAATCTACAAACCGTTCGCTGAGGAGTTTCAGCAGTTCCGGATGCGACGGCTGGTTGGCCGAATGCATGTCATCCACCGGCTCGACGATTCCCCGGCCGAAAAAGCGCCACCACATGCGGTTCACAATCGCTCGGGCGAAGTACGGGTTCTTCGGCGACGTCATCCATTCGGCCAGTGCGCGGCGGTGCGGCTTCCCGTTGTCGCTCTGCAATTCGTTCCCTCCAAGAAACGTCGGAGGGCGGGAGACGAATTCGTCCAGCATGCCGGCGTTCTGCAGAGTCGCCAGCGTGATGCCCGGTGCGTCCCTCACGCCGAAGCGATAGACCGTCTTCGGCCGACCGGGAGTTTGCATCTGCGCGAAGAACGCCGCCATGCCCCAGTAGTCCTTCCGCGTCATTTTCGCGAACGGATGGTCGTGGCATTGCGCGCAATTGAGACGAACACCGAGAAAGTAACGGGAGCTGAGGTCGGCCAAGGCGGTGACACTACGCGGGTGCCGCCCTTCGATCAGGTAGATCACCGACGGGTTCTCCTCCATCGTCCCCGTGGCCGTCAGCAGATCAGTGGCGATCCGATCCCAGGTGCTCGTGTTGAAACGCTCCGCCAGCCATTTGCGAAAGCCGTCCCGCTGCGCCGGCGGCACGTCCTGCAGCGGCGAGACTAGATACCTTTGCCAGATGTCGGCCAGATGCTCGCCGTATCGTGAATCGGCCAGCAGCGATTCGATCAACCGCGCCTGCTTGTCCGACCGAGTATCGTCAAGAAAGCGAACCACCTGCTCGGCCGTGGGAACGACGCCGTGCAAATCGAGATGCACGCGGCGGACGAACTCGGCATCGTCCGACCGCATTGCTGGGGACAGTTTCTCGGCATTCAGACGGGCTTCGATGTTGCTGTCGATTTGCGCGGTCAATGCGGTGGCCTCCGGCGGAGCGGCCAACGCATTATCAGCAACTGCCGCCACAATGATGGCGACGAGTAGAATCTGTTTCTGACGGGGCATGGGTCGAGTCTCCGATTACCGGCCGCCCGTTATCGGACGAACGTGCCCTCTACCTATTCATCCAAACGGGAAACTGATGAACTAGACTCGTTTCGTTCCAGAAGAACATGAGTTTTAGAACTCGTACAAACAGTCGCGTGGTCGACGCGGATGTTCTTCTGGAAGACTTTCTCGGAAAGGGCCTGCTTTGCGCGCGTGCCGAATGCCTGGGAACTTTCGGGCGTGTCGATGCCGTGGAGCCGAATCTTGTGCTGGTTCTTCTCGGCGTCGAGAACGGTCAACGTGTCCCCGTCGGCAATGCCCACCACCAGGCCGGCCAATCGTTTGGCCGACGGATCGGCAGCGCGGACGGCTGCTGGATTGGCCGCGGCGGCGCGTGCGACGGCGGGTGGTTTCGCGGTAGTGGCCGCGGGCTGTTGGATACAGCCGGAGCAGGCTATCGCGAATGCGGCGGCGAAACTGAGTAGGGTCGATCGCACGGGAAGTGCCCTGATCAGAATGGCGGGGTTCCAGCCAATGGGTTGGATTTTAGCAGGGCTGAGGGGAGAAGCAACGAAATGGCTTGGTTTGGGGGTGGGGTGAATACCCTATGGGTCTTGCGGGATGACTCGCGTTGTGTGCTGATTGCGTGGCATCACGGTGGTGGAACAGAACTGGCGGGCCGAGTAGTGCCGGGGAGGGTCGCAGATCAAACAGGCTTCGGCAATCGTGAGATGCCAAGTTCTTTCAGAATGCCATTCAGGCGCCGAACATAAGGACCGGCTTTACCTGTGTACGATGCAGTTCCACTCGTGAGGCACGAGTGTACGAATTCGATCGCCGCCCGCACTAGGGGTTCGATGATGGCGCACGCTTCTGTATCTTTGATTGGATCAGGAGGATCGGCGACGATGTGACCGACTAATTTGTTGATCCTCTCGTAGTCGCGATCCGAGATCATTGCGCTCGTTGGTGGTTGCCAAGGGATTGGAAAGTCGGCGACAAAGATGTCATCGGGCATTCTGTACGACTCTTGTCGATTCGGCGTCCCTCCGCGCCTAGTGACTTTTTCAGCATCACGATCCTGCTTGAAAAAGAAGTCGTCCAGGTTGCGCGACATTATCAGACCGGAAACTTTCGCCATTTCCTTGGCTGAAAAGTCGTCGCCGGATTGAGGTACGAAGTCAAGCGCCTTCGCCGCGATGAGCGTATTGTAAAGGACACGCCGCATTGCGTAATCCCGTTGGTCCGGCGTCGCGGGCGTGCTCGCGTCTTTCATCGGCAGTTCCTTCGTCGTGGGTGGCGGTTTCGGTCCGACGTCGGCGACCGCGACGCCGGTTCCGCGCAGGGCTTCATTGCCGGTTGCAGGTGTCGTGAATGCGACCACACCGCGAGAGGTCCACCCCCAGAAGACAGTTTCCGATGGAGGCGGTTCACTCAGCCCAGGCACGACGCAATTGTAGCGAAGATTCGTCGCGCATCTCGAACAAGAAGCCGTGCTGCACCCTCTTGTGGCCGTGAGGGTTTCAACAGGATACCGGAGGAGTGATTCGGTGCACCGATGACTCCCGGCGGCAAACATACCCGGGGCAACAGATTGCGGCCGGGGCGCTGAGGGGGCGTCTTCCTTGACCGGGTAGTCGTGAGAAGTCACGCCGCGGGGCTGAACCTGAGACGACTCGAAACCGACCCGACGCAACCGTGCGCTAGGTGTGCTTTTTCGTAGACGGGCAAATTGCGTGACCTGGATCCCACCAGGAAATCTTGAATGTCGCTCGGTCCCGAATTCCCCACAATCGTTGCTCACCCGTAAACCGAAAGCGGAACAATTCGTCAACGTCTAGGCGAATCTCTGTAGCCCTCTTTCGTGGGTAGTGTCCTAACAGTGTGTTGCTGGGATGATCTTATCATCCATCAAATCGGCCGATAGCGCAACAAGGAATCTGTTTCGATCCTGCCCCGCACTCCCCACAAGTCCGCCCACCGCAAGAGCGGTTCGCGCAACGGCGTTTCATCGATCATCCACTCAACAGGCCGGTAGAACGGAAGTGAAACGGTCCACTTTGCAACCGTTCCCCTTGCCCTGTCGATCTGAAACCGCCACATCGGCGCGTGGCTCAGCACGTACACGACCGGCAGGAGCAGCAGGAGCGTGGCGAGGATGGTGGCAAAGCGGCGCATGTGGGTATTCTAGCCGATGGCGGCAGTTGAATGGGAGTTCACCAATGGAATGCCCCAAATGCCAAGGCCAAGGCCGTGTAGTCGTAGCCTCGCGGATGCCTAAACGCGGCGACCGTGAAGCGTACTGGCTGGACGAGCCAATCGAGTGCCCGGACTGCGACGGTACGGGGACCGTGGAACCGGACATCGATGGCAGCAAGACCGCCTGAACGCGGTTTTTCGCGTTTGGCATGAGAGTTCAAGAGAGAGTGAATCAAAATAGTTGAAAGCGTGGCAGCGGCGGTCCACACTGGCAGCATGCCCAAGAACGCCCACAGTACCCCCGAATCGTCAGGCGAGTCGGCGTCCCCGACAGTGGAAGTCCTTTCTGTCCCGGAGCTAATCAAGCAACACGCCATGCGCATTCGCCTCAGCCGCGAGTGTGCTGGCGAACACATCCAGCTTGCACAGGACAAGTTCACGGGCTGGGTTGAGGAGATTCACAAGGAGCAGATAACACTGATCGTAACAGCGCCTGGAGGAACGACTAAGAAGATTGCCCTCACGGAAGAACTCTTCACGTTTATGAAAGGCCTTCCGTCCCCGCACTCGGCAATACTCTCGCAGAGCCTGTTGATCTTCGGCTTCAGCACATTTGATGCGTTTGTTGGCATGCTCCTGCGACGGCTGTATGGTGAAAGCCAGAACTTGATCTACAAGTTTGAGGAAAAATCAGTCAGGGTTGCCGAACTGCTCAACTGCAAGAGCATTGACGAAGCGGTCAGCAACCTCATTGAACGCGACGTATCGAATCTGCTTCGGAAAAGCTACGACGATGCGTTCGGAATCCTAGCAAACCGCCACGGCATAAACACGCTAAAGAAGTTCGCGAGTTGGCCGAGCTTCATCGAGGCCGCGCAGCGAAGGAATCTGATCACACACTGCAACGGCGTCGTCAATTCGGAGTACATCAACGCCTGCAAGAAGGCGGAATTCGACTTGGCTCCCGACATCGTGCCGGGCGCGCTGCTCGAAGTGGATGCCGCGTATTTACGTTCGTCGCTGGACGTCCTTTACGAGGTTGGCGTAATGCTGGCGCATGTCTTGTGGAGAACCGCATTAACCGATCAAATCGAACAGTCCGAGGAGCTTCTTACCGACGAGATATTCGGCCTGTTATTGCGAGAGGAGTGGGAGCTTGCAAAGAAGATCGGCGAATTCGCGATCACGATTCCAAAGCAAAAAAAGGACCTCCAAATCAGAATTTCTCGCATCAACTACGCGCAGGCCCTAAAATGGTCGGGAGATAATGAGGGGGCCATGAAAGCCCTGGATGCGGTTGATTGGTCTGGTAGCATCAGGGATTTGCGCCTAGGGGTTGAAGTGTTGCGAGAAAAACACGATGATGCCGCCAAATTGATGAGGGAAATAGGAAAGAGAGGGGAGCTTGTCAGAGAGGACGGCTATCGAGAATGGCCGGTGTTTCGGGAGTTCAGAAAGACCGAACAATTCAAAGCCGCGTTCAAGGAGATTTATGGCACGGAATTTGCCGATACAATAAAGGACGAGGGTGGCGCGAACCACCCCCACGACGCCGTTGCCGTTCTCGGTGCGGCGGATGACGACAGGGCGTTCTGTCGCCGTTAGCTCGGTGGCCGCACTCGTCATCGGAGTCGCGGTGTACCAGTTCGGCTTCAGGAATTCGGGTTCGCCCGTTACCGGCCCCGACGCAAGCCGCCTGGCGGTCCTCTATTTCGAGGATCTCAGTTCAGACAACTCATTGGGG
>JADFIX010000215.1 GCA_022566435.1 Planctomycetota bacterium | reverse complement strand
CCACTGCGATCCGCGGCGGGACGACGGACTTCTTCATCCACCCGAAAATCGGGAGGGAATGGTTTGAGCGTTTCTACGCGGAGATGGAACCCACCTTTCTTACCGATGCCAAAATCATCCTCGATCAACTTGCTTTCGGCGCCTTCGACATAGGCCTCTTCCTGGGTATGGGTACCGACGAGGACGCGGATGCCCTGAGTCAATTGGGAGCGCCGCTCGGTAACTTCAAGGACAAGTTCACCACTTGGAAGGAAGGCGGCAGGATTAACGTAGGCACGGGCAATCGAGCGATCAACATCATGGACCGTGCCCCACACCCCAATGCTGCGCGATTGCTGACCAACTGGCTGCTTTCCCAAGAAGGGCAAACCGCATTCCATGTGTACTACGGCTCTAGGCGAACACCGTACCCAACCATGCGCGTCGACGTGACCGACTGGGGCCGGACAAAGCTGGAACACCGCAGGCAAGCTGGACTCGACTACGTCATCTCGACCGAGATCGACGTGGATTTCAACGAGAAAATGCAGGAGCTTATTGACCTCTACGAGGCGAGCGTTAGGTAGAACGACACGTGATGAACCCTGAGGAAGCCACTGCTGCACCTCGCCTGTTCGTCGTGGAAATGTGCCGAACCTCGGTTGATTTACACCATGATAACGAACCGCGTGGCCGCTGACAACAATGAATCCTACATCCGGAACCACGCCTTTGGCGGCCTTGACCAGTTCCAGCCCGGACATGACCGGCATTTTGATATCGGTGACCACGACGTGGATAGACTGGTTTTGTTTGAGGACATCCAGCGCTTTCACGCCGTTGGCAGCGGTGAACAGGGTGAACTGGTCCTCGAAACGATCCACGAATCCGTAACGGATATCCTCCTCATCGTCCACAAACAAGACGGAAATGGATTTCATCTTGACTAGGCTGAAGGTCAAGATCCAGTCGGTGAAGGGTCTTGCCCGAGACGAGAATGAGAAGTGGAACCACTGGATCAACGAAGAAGAACGGATCGCCTACATACGCCTGACCAGTTTTCAGCGTAATACAAAGGAAGACCTGGAGAACACGCTCGAACATCTCTCGGCGGACGGTCTTCGCGGGTTGGTATTGGATCTCCGGAGTAATCCGGGCGGGCTGCTCGACTCGGCGTGGCGGGTGTCGTCTTTGTTTCTCAAGCGAGGTGAAAACGTCGTCAGCACGCGCGGACGACACGCCAGCGAGAATCAGCGATTCGACGCAACTTCCGACGGTCCCTACGCCGATCTGCCGATGGTCGTATTGACCGACGAAAACAGTGCCAGTGCGTCCGAGATTCTCGCCGGGGCCATCAAGGACAATCATCACGGCACCGTCGTCGGGGCACGAACGTTCGGAAAATTCAGTGTCCAGAACCTCATTCCGCTGAGCCGATCGCGGGCCAAGCTCAAACTGACAACGGCACGCTACTATCTGCCCAGCGGCGTGTCCCTGCACCGCGACCCGGGCGCTGAAAAATGGGGCGTCGACGCGGACGTACCGATTCGCCTCGTCCAAAAAGAAAAAATCAATCTCTGGAAAATGAGGCGCGAAGCCGATCGGCTCGGCCCACCCAAGCCCGAAATAAAAGAGGAAGAGAAAAAAGACGGCGATGAGAAGAAAGACGATACCGGAGCGTCCAAATCCGACAAGGATGACAAGGCGAACAAAGACGAAGCGGGAGATGCCGATGAGAACGCCGAACTCGCGGAAAATGACGAAAAAGAGGGGAAGCTACCGCCTTTGGAACAACCGGACGAGAACACCAGGCCCATGAAGGACCCACAGTTGGCTGTCGCCTCGTTGATCATGCGAGTGCAACTGCTGGGGACCGAGTTTCCGACCCTCGCCGCGGCGATGACTCCGGAAATGGAAAGACAGTCCGCCCAGCCGTAACCGCATTACTAAGCTTTTAGCGGATAAGAAATGCCCCGACGCCCAATCCTAACGGAGCGTCGGGGCTTTTTCTTGTAAACGCTTGACCCACTTTCGGCCTAGACCTAGTGTGGCCTCATGGCCGAAATGAAACCGATTGAGAGAATTCAAGCCGTGCTCCGTGGTGAGAAACCGGACCGCCCGCCGGTCGGTTTCTGGCATCATTTTCCGCCCGACGCGATGTGTGGACGGTCGGCCGTCGATGCACACCTCGAACACCTCAACCGCTACGATCTCGACTTTCTCAAGATCATGAACGACAACCCGTATCCGACGCAGCTTGACGTTCGCCGCGCCGCAGACTTGCAAGACATACCGATTCTGAGCGGGACGGAAGAGGGGTTTACCGCACAACTCGACCTGATCGAAACGCTGGCGGATGAACTCGAAGGCCGGGTGCCGCTGGTAACGACGATCTTCAGCTCGTGGTCTGTGTTGCGAAAAATCGTCACCCCGCCGACCACCGACGGACATCTTCCTCCTTCGCTCGATGCCCAACCGGCCCCGCCCGATGTTCGCCTCAGCGAGCTACTTACGGAGGATCGGACATTGGTGGGGATGGCGCTGGAAGCGATTTCCCAATCGCTCGCCAACTTCGTCCGCCACTGCCTCAAAGCGGGAGCGGACGGCATCTTCTTGAGCGTACGGGAAGATCGAGTCAACAACGACGCCAATGGTCCGAACACTTACACAGAACTTGCCCGCGACGGCGATCGCCAAATCCTCTCCGTCGCTGCCGAAGGAACGATGAATATGCTGCACGTTTGCGGCGCGGCTCGGAATCTCGAGACGTTCGCAGCGTACCCCATCCACGTCATCAACTGGGCGGACCGGGCCGCAGGCCCCGCCATCAAAGACGTAATCAGGCGGATCGAACCCGTTGTCTGCGCAGGCGTGGACAATCTGAAAACGCTGCCCGAGGGCACCTGTGCACAAGTGACGCAAGAGGTTCTAGATGCACTGCAACAGGCCGGCGATCGACCGATGATCGTCTCACCGGGCTGCACCTATGATCCCGAGACCGTGCCACCGGAGAACCTGGAAGCCATGGCCCAGGCCGTTCGGGGTTGATTTTTTTCGCCACTCACCGTAGTAAATGTTTCGCCACGAAATGAGTCTCTCGTACAAGGATTGCGCATGCAACGAACACTGATCATACTCAAACCGGACTGCATCCAGCGTCATCTCGTCGGCAGGGTTATACAACGCTTCGAAGAGAAAGGCCTGTCGATCGCCGCCATGAAGCTCATGCACATTCCGCGCGGCTTGGCGGAGGAGCATTACGCACCACACAAGGGCAAGCCGTTCTATCCCGGTCTGATTGACTATGTGACAAGCGGACCGGTCGTGGTGATCGTACTTCAGGGCAACCGCAGCATCGAAATCGCCCGGACTTTGATGGGCAAGACCTTCGGGTACGAGGCGGCGCCGGGGACCATCCGAGGCGACTTCGGGGCCAGCCGGTCCTACAATTTGGTGCACGGCAGCGATTCTCCAGAATCCGCAGAGACCGAAATCGCCCTGTACTTTTCGGGAGACGAACTTGTCGATTATTCGCCGGCCGGCGCCGAGTGGGTGTTTCCCAAGAACGACGATTAGCCGGCTTCGGGGGCTCCTCAGATGAAAGTCAAACCCGTCGAGGAACATGAGCAGGTTGACGTCGAGATGGACGGCGCTACGGGGATACGAATGCGCATGTTGGCCGGACCAAAGGACGGGGCCGACAACTTCCACATGCGCCATTTCGAAATCGAACCGGGTGGACATTCGCCGCACCATCAGCACGACTATGAGCATGAGATTCTCATCCTCTCGGGCGGCGGGGTAGCCAAGTCCGAGCAAGGCGATCGAGAGTTCGTAGCGGGTGACGTCATTTTCGTAGCGGCCAACGAGAAGCATCAATTTCGAAACACCGGCGATAATCCGCTCGTGTTCATCTGCTTGATCCCGGCACCGCACGACTGCGCCCGCTAGCGTCTGGAAACCCATTCGAGTGGTGTCGTCAGAGGCGTACCTTTGCAGATGATGCCGTGCGATGTGCTGCTCATCCGACTCGACATCAAGAGGTCCCACGGTGAAAGCAGATTCATTGGGCCACCCATTTTGTTTCGAATGCGGATACGACCTGAACGGGCTTCAGCTTCCTCGTCGGTGCCCGGAGTGCGGCAAGCTCGCTGACCCAGAGACCCAAGCCGCTGAGGCTCGGGAGTGGTTTGCACGACGCTCACCGCGGCTGATGTGGCTAGTGCGGCCGCAGACGGTACCGCTTGGGCTTTGGTGTGCGTTGTCCGACGCAACGTCGGCCAAGCTGGCCCGTCGACGTGTAGCCCGTTGGCTGTGGCTACCGGCCATCCTTGCAGTCGTCACGGTCGGCTTCGGATGTTTCGTAACTGCCGAATACACCGTCAAGGTTTGGTATTACGACCAGTCTGACCCGGAGCGGCGGTCGATCCACACCGTTACCAAAACCGAAACTGACCGCCTGTTTGCTGTTAATCTCCACTTCTTCCGTGGGGGCCTGTTCTTCCAGAAACCCGTAACATGGGTCCAGGTCGTCGAGCGGCAACGCAAAAGTCTCGGCGTCAGCGTCCCCGATAACATAGATCCTTACACCGTTTTCTTGGGATGCGGCCCCCTCTTGGCGGTCTTGTTCGGTTACTTGCCGTCAAGAAAGCTGGTCGTTGCATGGGTACGCTATCGGGCGGAAAGTGAGCGGCGAGACAATCTTGCGAATTCGACCCACACGTCATGGTCAGTGATGAGCGTACCGCTTGGGATGGCGGCGTGGGCGTGGCTACTCCCTTTGTCGGTCTACGGTATTGGCTTGCTATCCGGCGCTGAGTACTTCATACCATGGCTACACTTGGGCGCGGTCGGATGGTGGGTTTTTGTGTGCCTTGTTGGTTACGGTATTTTGGCGAACCAGTACCGGCCAAGACTCGTCGTGGGGATTCGCATCGTTCTCTGGGGCATCGCGGTCATACTTAGTCTCGGCGGGCCTGCGGCTGTTGGCTGGGGCTTGATTCACGCGTTCTGGTAACGGTTCGTTGATACCGGGGCGGTGTCGATCATCCAGTCGCGTAGGGTCGGTCATTGACTCATGGCATGATCGAGGGTAACCCGTAACCGGATTTGTGTGGGATCAACGTCAACCGCAGCCTACCGTGCGAAGCGTTCATTTTGGTAAACCCACTCCAACGACCGGAGATTTTATGTGCGCCCAAGACTGGCCGTCGGGAGATTCGGAATGGCAGATCTTCGGTGATTCTGGTGCGGAAAAAGGCTCCCCCGTGGTGGCCACTTCGCCGGATGGCGCGATTGTCGAAAACATCTACTGCTTGCAGTGCGGGTATAATCTCCGCGGACTTTCCGGCGACCCGGTTCGGTGCCCGGAGTGCGGCGAGAAAAACAGTCTCGGTTCGGCGGCGATACCGGCGAGGCAAATCGAAAGTGCGCTTCGACACATGGAAACCACGCCCACGTGGTGCGTGGCGTTCGGCCTTTCGACCGCACTCTTCCTGGTCGTGGCTTCCTCGGGGTTTGAACATGTCGGCATCTGCCTTTACGTTAGCGCGATAAGCATGCTGGTATGGTGGTGGCTGTGCCGCCACACGAGAACCGAATTTGAAGGGCAGCCCGGATGGCGGAGAATCTTGATCAGCTTTCACGTAGCTGCCGCATTCAGCATTTTCGAGACGTGGGCGGTAGCCAGCGCCATCGTCACGCTAGGCCGAGGCCCCGAGGCATTGTACATGTACCTGGCGCTTTCGATCATCGGAATCCCGCTGTTGATCTGGGGTTGGAAAATCTATCAGCGGGCACGCGCCGATCTCCGCTCGATGCAGCGGGATGCGGCGGTCCGCATCGCAAAGGGGGTGATGTATGGCGCGATGCGGAGATAGCGTGACGCTACTGTTAGCCTCTGGCCACCGCCTACGCTAAGCTCGCGGTCGAGCCGGTTCCTAAAGGAGTGAGAATCCGGCTGATTCATTGGAGGACCGTCGTGCCCGCGAAAATGATTCCCTACAACTTCCCGCGACGGGCGGAGAACGCGATGCGCACGCGGGCAAGCGAAGTCCTTGATGAAATGCGATCTCGGAGGAGTTGCCGTTTCTTTTGCGATGATCCCGTGCCGCGCGACCTGATTGAGAAAGTCATCGAAATCGCCCACACGGCCCCAAGCGGCGCCAATCTCAAACCCTGGCGATTCGTCGCGGTCGACGACCCGAACATCAAGCGAGAGATTCGCCTCGCCGCCGAGGCGGAGGAACGACAAAGCTACGGCCACCGATTCCCAAAGGCTTGGCTCGATGCCCTGGAGCCGATCGGCACGGATGCCAGCAAACCCTTCCTGGAAACCGTTCCGTGGTTGGTTGTGCTCTACCGCATCGATTGGGAACTCGTGGACGGCGAACGGGTGAAAAACTACTATCCGGGCGAGTCGGTGGGCATCGCGGCGGGCATGTTCCTTATGGCCTGTCACCAAGTGGGCCTGGCGACGCTGACGCACACGCCCAACCCGATGAAATTCCTGCGTGAAATACTGGGCCGCCCGATTAACGAGAAGCCGTTTCTGTTGATCCCGGTCGGCTTTCCAGCAACGGACTGCGTGGTCCCGGATCTGCCCAAAAAGCCGCTACGTGAGGCGCTACAATGGAATGCGGCTTGCTGAATCAGGGCGCGGTACATTCCCTTACAGGTGGCGCGATGGCATGGATAGGCCCGGTCCGTTCGGCGCCGTTTTGCC
>JADFIX010000214.1 GCA_022566435.1 Planctomycetota bacterium | reverse complement strand
GTGAGCTCCGAGATTTCGATGTTCTCCTCGTGGAGCTCGTCACACCCGGATTCAAACTTGGACAGATCCAGAATATCGTTGATCAGGTCGAGCAAGTGCTGTCCGGACTCGCGGATATCGTTGGCGTATTCGCGGTATGAATCGTTGCCCACCGGCCCAAACATCTCGCCCCCGATGAGTTCGGAAAAACCGATGATCGCGTTCAGCGGCGTACGAAGTTCATGGCTCATTGTCGCGAGGAACATCGATTTGGCGCGGTTCGCGTCTTCCGCCTGGTCCCGCGCTATAGCTAGATCTTCAGCGAGACCGACAATCTCCTCGCCCTGCTTCTCAAGTGCCGATTTGGCCGATAGAAGCTCCGCGATCCGTTTTTCCTGTTCCGCCTCGACCTTCCGACGCTCGAGAATCTCTTTTTCCAACGCGGCGATTCGCTTGTTCACGACCCGCTCCCGCGCGTCTTGACCGCCTCGGAGGGCCCGCCGTTCCGGGCGGCTCTCGACGATGCGTTCCGATACTCTTTCAGTCGCGTGACGCACAGACCGCGCAAGCCATGCTCGTCAAGCAATCGCTTCCAGGAAAGGAATTCCTCGATCGTGATGCTATAGCGAGCACAGGCCTCCGCCACATTAATCAGGCCCGTCCGAACGGCGGTGACCACAATCGCTTTGTGCTGGATATGCCAGCGTTTGATGTCCGGCGACGGCAAATCGCTCAACGTCGGGGTCTGGTTGACCGACTCGACGGGCCGGCCCGAATCCCGGCCCATCGGATCGACGGTGGCGGCGTGCGTGGTCTTCGACAACAGCACGTTGGTCATGTTTCCAATACGCCCCCACAGGGCGCTTCCGGCCGGGTCGCCTTGATCGAGTAAAGCCTGTGCCCGCATGGCGGCCTGGATCGGCGCATCCTCACCATGTGCGCTCACGAGTCTATGGGCTTGCTGGCGGATCGTGTCGTCGGCGGTCATAGGAACGTGGACCTATTTCGAACGCCTGGGAACGAATCACCCCGGGTCAGGGGCTTGCCGTCCGGTTCGATCCGTCGGTTCGCGATGTTAGCTGTCATAGGAAGACCGACCCATATTCTTCTGGTAGATCCGATGGACGGCCCGGCACCCTCATAGGTTGTAGATCGGCGACGGCGCTTTGTAATGTTTTGTAAAGTACGACATTCGAGTTAAGCGGCCGTTAATTCCGCGACGCTGGAGGCGATACCGATTTTCTTGAAGTCTCGCTCTGGCTCGCAAGGAATGAGCGACCGTGCCCGACATGTTCGCCGACCCCCGAAGCCTGCCGAGCGAGCGGCAAGACCCGGCCAAGAGCAGATCGGGGTCGATTCGGATCGCCGGCGGCAATCCGATCGGGCGCAAACCGCCCAATTCCCTACGTGCGCCGTAGCCTGCTTGCGGGCTCAGAAACGATGTCCGTTAGACGAACCCGACGTTGCGAGCTATTATCCCTATCTACATTCGGAATCGTCGGCGTGGAGGGCTCCGCTGATTCGTGAATCGCGAAATATCCGCCGGAAATATGGCGGTCCGCAGATTCCCCGACGCGAAGGACCAAGAAAAGGATCGAGGCACCCATATGCCGCAAACGCTCGTCGAAAAAATAGCGCAACGATTCGCCGTCGGATTGGCCGAGGGGCAAACCGTCTCCGCAGGAGACTTTCTTTCGATCCGTCCGGCCCACGTCATGACGCACGACAACACGGCCGCCGTGATCCCCAAATTCGAAAGCATGGGTGCGGCGGAGGTGGCCGACCCGGGGCAACCGGTCTACACCCTCGACCATGACATTCAGAACACGAGTCCGGAGAACTTGGCGAAATATGCCAAGATCGAGGCGTTCGCCAAGAAACACGGCGTGGTGTTTTTCCCAGCGGGTCGCGGCATCGGCCATCAGGTGATGGTCGAGGAGGGATTCGTTTTGCCGGGCACTTTCGTGGTAGGCAGCGATTCTCATTCCAACCTGTACGGGGCGCTGGGGGCGATGGGCACGCCCGTGGTTCGCACCGACGCCGCCGCCATCTGGGCCACCGGGCGTACCTGGTGGCAAGTGCCCGACATCGTCAAGGTCAATCTCAGCGGCGAACTTGGACCCGGCGTCAGCGGCAAGGACGTGATCATCGCCCTGGTCGGTATATTCAACAATGACGAAGTACTCAACTGTTGCATCGAGTTCGCAGGATCGGGCGTCGCCGCGCTCCGCATGGACGAGCGGCTGGCCATTTCCAACATGACCACCGAATGGGGCGCTCTGGCCGGCGTTTTTCCCTATGACGACAGGACGCGGAGCTATCTGCTCGCCCGCGCCGAGTTCATGCGAAAGCGGAAGGACAAGAAGCCTCGGCTGACGCCGGACATCATCGAAGAAGTCCATCGGTCCGTCCCTACCGCCGATGCCGACGCGTTTTACGCGAAAGAGCTTGACTTGGATCTATCGGCCGTCTCGCCGTTCGTCGCCGGCCCCAACGAGGTCAAGATAATCACGCCGTTGCCGGAGATCGAAAAGAAGAGAGTCAAGATCGACAAGGCCTTCCTGCTGAGCTGCGTCAACGGGCGTTTGGAGGACTTCGCCGAGGCAGCCAGGGTGCTTGGAGGTCAGAAGATCGCCGGCGGAGTGAAAATGTATATTGCCGCCGCTTCGAGTGAGGTCGAGGAGGAGGCCACGCGGCTGGGCTATTGGGGGGCGCTGTGTGACGCCGGTGCCAAGGCGCTGCCGGCGGGATGCGGCCCCTGCATCGGACTCGGTGACGGCATTCTCGAGGATGGAGAGACGGGCATTTCCGCCACGAATCGGAATTTCAAAGGGCGAATGGGCTCGCGCGAGTCTTTCGTCTACCTGGCGAGTCCGGCCGTGGTCACCGCGTCGGCCGTCGCGGGCTACATCACCGCGCCCCACGGAACCGGCGGTCAATCGGGGCGACGAGAAGTACTCGAAAAGGGCACAACCGTTCGAGTTGCCGCGCAGCGGGCTCAGACGGAATCCAAGGTTCAGATCATGGAAGGCTTTCCCACCTCGATCGAGGGCGAACTTCTCTTTGTTCCCAAGGACAATCTCAACACCGACGGAATCTACGGCAAGGAGTTCACCTACCGCGAGGATTTGTCACCGGAGGAAATGGGCACCAAGGCTATGCTGAACTACGACCCGAACTTCCAGCAAATCGCCCGAGCGGGTGATATTCTGATCGGCGGATTCAATTTCGGCTCCGGGTCGTCGCGCGAGCAGGCCGCCACGGCGCTGAAATTCCGCGGGTTGAAAATGGTGATCGCCGGCTCGTATTCACAAACATACAAGCGCAACGCCTTCAATAACGGGTATATCCTCATCGAATGTCCTGAGTTGGTGGAGGACTTGAAGCGTGATTTCGCGGGTGACGAATCGCTGACCATTCGCACCGGCAAAACCGCTTCGGTCAACTTCGTCACGGGAAAGATTACGTACGGCGATAAGCCGTACCGTTTCAACGCCTTGGGCGAAATCGCTCAGGAGCTGATCGTCATGGGCGGCTTCGAAGCGGTGATCCGTGATCAGCTCTCTCGATGAGATGTCCGTTACTTTACTTGTGACAGTGAAAACGCCGCATGATTATCGCGTAACTTGTTTTGCGACAAGCAGTTACGCATTCTTGCGGGGGTGCCTGATATTAAGTATTTTTTACACTTAGCGCAGTGTGACACAGGTTCAGAAGGCGAGTGCAATGCCCACAACACTTCGTTCGTTCATTCGCAACCGGGAGATTGTCCGGTCAAGTGATCTTATCGAACGAATGACCAACGCAGGCTACTCTGCGGACAATGCAAGACAACGCATGCACCGTCTCGCAGATAATAGTGATGTCTGGCGCTCCGAGAAACTCCAATTACCGGGGCGTGAAAGACTGTTCGCACGGAACCACTTCCGACAATCATCCGGTTTTGTGACGTCCCTCGTTCATACACTAGATACGCTGCGCCCTGGGCTGGCCAGATGCCTAAGACGCTTGATAAGGACAAGAGTTGTTCTTTGCGCAGATCTCGCCCGGCTTTCGTCAGCGGCGGTTAATGGAACAATCCTTCGTGTTCCGACCCTCGCCGATGTGATGGACGCGCTTGTTGACTCCGGAGCATTTGAACGAGAAGCGCAGAATACCGTTCTTGATCGATTGACTGCCCGTGAGTTAGTGGGCACCGACCAATCTGGAGCGATCGCATTCCAGGAATACGGTAGCAAAGCTAACGAGAACATCCTTTCCAAGTTGATCCTCGATTCGTACCGACGATCGAATATCGTGAGTTGGGGAGGCTGCTCTGTAGCGTCCTTGCAACGCGGCTATACGGATTTCAACAATCAAGCATTTTCCGCAATTGCGTATTCGTACTTGGCGCCTTTCCTACGGTGGCGAGAGGGTCGCAATCGCCCTATCTCGTGCCCGGTACTTTTCGATGTACACTCGCGAGAGTGCACTGTTGATGATGTCGAAGCATTCCAGTGTAGATTAAAGCGTGTGGCGCGAGGGGACCGATCATGGCGTCTTCTTGGTTTGATTGCCTCGCCTGATTTCGAAGCCAAGGCATGGGACTCCGCAAAGCGAAATGGTTTCATTACGATTAATCTGCGCCAGATGGTTGGGGATGCGGCCCTAGAAATGCTTGCGGGCGTCGAGGAAATCGTGAGGAATCTTCCTGGCTCTTACGACCGTGTTGAATCCGCTGATACGAACAGACTCGCTGAGTGCCTTGCTCAACTCGACAAAAACCGGTTTGTGGTAGAGCTAAGGTCGATTGCGTTCGAGACGGTTGCTGCTCTGATACTGCGATCAATGCCAGCTGAGAATGTGGAGATCGGCATGTTAGTACCATGGAAGAAAAACGAGCAGCGTGAGGTCGACGTAGTCGGAGAACAAGAGGGTGGAGAAAAACTTTACATAATCGAATGCAAGGCAGTACGCGCGGACAAGGAATTAGAGCCTACCGATGTAACAAAATTCTTCACTCAAAGTGTTCCAGCATTACTGAAACTGGATCGTTACGCTGGGGCACGTATAGTCCATGCCGAAATCTGGACGACGGGTGCTATCGGATCTGAGGCCAAGAGAGAGCTGCGTTCCTTAGCCCTCAAACGAAAGGTGCGTGCTAAACTCAGAGGTTTTGACGAAGTAACTAAGCAACTCAAATCGAAGCTAAAGCGGTGTAAGCGATTACTCAACGTAATTCGTTCAACGAAGGACACGATTTGAGATTGAGTATCGAAGTAACGAAAGGTTGATTATGCGTGACCGAATTAAGAAGCTATTTCCAGAACTGAACGAAATCGTCGACAGCGCCCTCCGCGAAAAAGTCATCGACGTCTGGGAGGACGCCATTACCACCGGCGGTTGGCAGCCGGAGGAACTCCTCGAAATCCCGTTCACTCTGCTCGCCGGGGATATCGAAATGCAGTTCATCGAGCACGTCCGCTCCTGCTGCCGGATGTGCCTGGTGGTCGAAAAAACGCTGAACGAAATCTGGGGCGACCGCGTGCCGATCAACCACGACCATCTCATCGCCGGTTCGCTATTGGCCGACGTCGGCAAGCCGATCGAATTCGCCAAGAAAGACGGCAAGATCGTCAAGGGTGAACGAGGCGATCATCTTCGGCATCCGTTCAGCGGCGTCGGCATGTGCTGGAAACACGGCCTGCCCGACGAAGTCATGCACATCGTCGCCACGCACTCAAAAGAAGGCGATCACGTTCAGCGAACTACGGAATCGATCATTTTTCATCACGTGGATTTCATCGATTTCGATATCGCGTGTGGACTGGGCAAGAAGAAATAGGAGTTATCGATGAGTACCCACACCGAAACTATTGCCCGCTGGGCATGCGACTTGAAATACGAAGACTTGACGGCCGAGTCGATCGAAGCCGCCAAGCGCTTTCTTTACGATACCGTCGGCTGCGCCCTCGGCGGCTATCAGATCCACGACGTCAAGATGTTCCTCGAATACCTGCGCGAGATGGGCGGCGACGGACCCTGCACCGTCATCGGGGCGGGCGACAAGGTCAACCCGGTCAACGCGGCCATGATCAACGCGCTCATGATCCGCGCCATGGATTACAACGACATCTATTGGAAGCAAGACCCCTCGCACCCAAGCGACCTCCTCTCGGCGCCGCTCGCGTTGGCCGAAAGAGGGCACATGAGCGGCAAAGACCTCATCCTCGGAACCGTGCTCGCCTACGAGATGGCCATGAGACTCTGCCATATCGCCGTGCCGGGCATTCGCGAACGCGGCTGGCACCACGCGACCCTGATGGGCTACGCCGCGCCGATCGTCGCCGCCAAAATGCTGGGACTCGACTGGGAAAAAACGCAACACGCCATCGGCATCGCCGCGGTGCGCTGTTTCACGCTCGGATGCGCGGTCGCCGGCAAGCTGACCATGATGAAGAACACCGTCAGCCCCATGGCCACGCGCGCCGGCGTCGAGGCCGTGCTGCTTGCACAGAAGGGGTACACCGGCCCGGAGGGCGTCATCGAGGGAAAAGAGGGCATGGAGCAGTGTTTGGGCGAGGGCTGGGATTATAAGTGGATCACCGATGGGCTCGGCGATCGCTTCATGATTACCGATTGCGGGATGAAGTCCTTCCCGATCGAGGCGCTGATGCACTCGCCCGTTTCGGCCACGCTCCATCTGCTCAACGAGCACAATCTGCGGGCGGAGGACATTGATGGGGTGCTGA
>JADFIX010000213.1 GCA_022566435.1 Planctomycetota bacterium | reverse complement strand
CTCTGTTGGCCGCCGCGCTGACCTGCGTCGATCTTCAGGAACCGATTCAAAACGGGCGTCTGATCATCTTCACCGATGCCGACAAAACCGAACTTCATGGACGTCTGGAACCCATCAGCACATTGATCATGCTCGGCACACAGTTCGTGTCCCACGCACCGTCGCAGCGCGCGGCGCCGGACGAGCACCAACGCTTCGCCGAGGCGATGACCGAATTTGTCACGTTTTCACGCATGACGCTGATGACGATGGTGTCCAACGCTTGGATTACGTGCCGCAATATCGCCATGAATCTTGTCCATTACGTCAGCACGCCGCCGATCGACATTCTGCAAAACCGCTTCGCGGGTGTGCCGGGCATCGTCATTGCCGCCGGTCCGTCGCTTTCACGCAATATGGACCAACTTGCGGGCTTGAAAGGTCGGGCGGTGCTTTGTGCGGTGCAAACGGCACTCAAGCCGCTTCTCAATCGCGGCATCGTGCCGGATTTCGTGACCAGCCTCGATTTCCACGAAATGTCGCGCAAGTTTTTCGAGGATGTCGGCGACCTGCGCAACACGCATCTCGTGGCGGAGCCGAAGGCGACGTGGCATGTCCTGGACGGCTATCCCGGGCCCGTTTCACTCTTGGACAACGCCTGGGCTCGCCTGGTTATCGGCAATGAGTTGGGCGCCCGCGGCGGTCTGCCCGCCGGGGCCACGGTGGCCCATGTGGCGTTCTATTTGGCGGTGTATATGGGCTGCGATCCCATCATTTTCGTCGGGCAAGACTTGGCGTTCACCGGGCATGTGTTCTACGTGCCCGGTGTCGAAATCCATCACGCATGGCAGAGCGAACTGAATCGATTCCAAACGATGGAACAAAAAGAGTGGGAGCGCATTGTACGGAACCGCCCCATCCTGAGAAAAGTCAAGGGGCAGGACGGCCACGAACTATATACCGACGAACTCCTCTTCACTTATCTCGAGCAATTCGAAAAGGACATCTCCGGCGTGAAATCGCGGGTGATCAATGCGACCGAGGGTGGCGCCACAATTCGCGGCACGACGACCATGACGCTAGAGTCCGCGTCGCAGAAGTATTGCCCTGATCCGATCGACGCATCCCGTTTCGCCTACCGGCAAGAAACGCGGTGGCGGGACAATTCGCGGCTTGGGGCCACCGCAAAGGAGCTTGAGCGACGTATCAAGGAATTGGACGAAGTCATTGCGGTATGCGATGAACTACTCGAACTTCTCGGTGAACTCGAGAATCTCACCGACGATCCGACAAGGTTCAATCAGCGGCTTGTTCGGGTCGATGAACTCCGCACGACTGTGCAACAAAAGGGTCGTGCGTATCAAATCGTCGCCCTAGCGACGCAATTGGCCGAGTTTCGCCGCTACTCCGCGGACAGGCAAATCGGCGCCTTGGATGACGATACGGTAGAGCGGGCGAAGCGTCAGATCGCCCGCGACAAGGAATTCATCGGTAGCGTCAGACAGGGCGCGATGGACGTCAAACCGGTTCTGACCGAGTCATTGGAGCGCATTCGGGCCGCATCCGACGAATCATGAAAATAATTGCAACCCTACAAGCCGACTTGGAGCGAACACCGCTCGGCACACGTAGTCGCCTCGCGGATGATCTCTGCGGAATTCCCGTGCTGCGCCGGACCGTGGAGCGCTTGCAAGCCGTTCGTCACCTCGAGAAAGTCTTCGTACTGTGCCCGGAACCGCAAAGAGATCAGTGCGCCAGCCTGCTTGACGGTACCGCGGCGCAAGTGCTCGCCGTCCAGGCCGCCCTCCCCCGGTGGGCCACGCTCGTCCAGACCGCCCGAAAGTGGTCGCTGCAAGGCTGGCGAGGTGGCGTTGGCGGCGCGACGTTTTTCGACGAGTTCATAGACTGTCGAGTACTGGCTGGGTTGCTCCAAACAGTCGATGCCGATCTCGTCCTGGCGGTCCCGCCGGCCGGTGCTCTTTTTGATCCGGCGCTCGCCGATCGAATGATCGACCACAAACTCGAATTGCGGAATGATTTTCGGCTGGTGTTCTCTCAGACACCGCCAGGGCTAAGCGGCGTTTTGATGGAGTCGGGATTGATCCGCGAACTGTCGGAAAACCTCAGCCCGGTCGGTTGGGTTTTCACCTATCAACCGGACACACCGAAGAAGGACCTGATTCTCGAAGCCTGCTGTTTCGAAGTTCCGCGCGAACTGCGACACGCGGTCGGAAGACTGTCCGCGGATACGGATCGAAGCGTGGAGACGATCCGCGAGTGGCTCCAAGATCACGACGCCACGGACGCCGCGGAAGTGGGTCGCTGGTTGATCGAGAGAAAAGGTGTACGGGTGGAGCCGGTTCCGTGCGAGGTGGAAATCGAGCTGACCACGGACGATCCTTATCCCGACGCCGTCTTGCGCCCCCGAGGAAGTCGCCTCGAGGCCCGCGGACCGATCGACCCCGCGATCGTCGAACATGTCGCGGAATGCATCAGCCAGTACGATGACGCCCTTCTGATACTGGGCGGCTTCGGCGATCCGCTACGGCATCCGGCGTTCGAGTCAGTTCTGAAGGCCGCGGCGCGGTGTTTTTCTTCAGATCGACGGGTCTATGGTCTGGCGATACGCACCGCGGCCGTCGATCTGACCGACGCCCAGATCGAACTGATGGTAGAATGCCGCGTGGACGTACTCGCCATCGTTCTGGATGGCTGGACAAGTGAATGCTACACCCGCCTGCAGAGCCCAAACAATCCAGATTCCGCCAACCTGGCGGCGATTCTCGCCAAAATCGATCGCGTCGCGGAGATTCGCCAACGCCTCGACAGTCCCTTTCCGATCGTTTTGCCAGAATTTACAAAGGCCCGAGAAAATGCCGATGAGCTAGACGATTTCCATGACGGATGGATTCGACGCCTGGGCGCGGTCATGATCGGCGCGACCGGTCCCTATGCCGGTCAATTCGAAGATCACCGAATGATCGACATGTCGCCACCGTCCCGCTTTGGTTGCCGGAGGATCGCCTCACGGTGCTGTGTCCTGGCGGACGGTCGCGTGACGGCGTGCGATCAGGACTTTCACGGGCGGTCGTTGATGGGACGGATCCCGAACCAATCACTGAAAGAAATCTGGCAAGGCGATGCCTTTTCATCTCTCCGTTCGGCACACGCCGAAGGCCAGTTTGACGTCTCGCCCATTTGCGCCGCGTGTACGGAATGGCACAGATCGTAGGGGAACTGGGCACGCCGCCGCTTGTGGCGTCCGGATACAGTAAAGCTATTTAATTAATACGGTGGCCAGGAGATCCGACTCGCGGGTGAGAGGTAGTCGAGCGGGCATCCACCGAACCTGTGCGTCAAAAACGCCGTTGTGCAAACGCAGCACGAGAACACTCCGGCGGCGGTTTTGACGCTTGGGTCCACACGACTATGATCTCTCCTTTGGAGCAGTTTATCGGACCACTTGAACCAGAGGCAGGGCTATGGCCAAGAAACGAAAATGGGTTTACTTCTTCGGCGGCGGCAAGGCGGAAGGACGCGGCAACGACAAACAGCGGCTCGGCGGAAAAGGTGCGGGACTCGCCGAAATGACGCGAATCGGCCTGCCCGTACCGGCCGGCTTCACGATTACCACCGATGCGTGCGACCACTTCAACATGAACGCAGGTACTTGGCCGGCGGACTTAGAAGCCGAGGTTCGCCGAACCCTGGCCGACTTGGAGAAGGTCTGCGGCAAAAAGCTGGGGCACGCCAAGGATCCCCTGCTGGTCTCCGTTCGATCCGGTGCGGCCCAATCCATGCCGGGGATGATGGAGACGATTCTCAATCTCGGACTGAACGATACCTCTGTGGAAAGACTGGCCAACGTCTCCAAGAGCCGACGATTCGCCTTCGACGCCTACCGGCGCCTGATCATGATGTACGGCGCGACGGCGAAGGGCATCGAACGCGAGTTGTTCGACCTGGCCTTCGACGAGCTGAAAGACAAGCGTACTCGGCGGCGACTCCGTCGCGGACCGGATGAAAAAATCGTGGACACCGACGTCGACGCCGATGAGCTGCAAGCGCTCGTCGGTAAGTTCAAGGCGATCTACCGAAAACACACGAAGCAAGCCTTCCCGCAGGACCCGTTCGAGCAATTGCGAGGTGCCATCGACGCGGTCTTCGGGAGCTGGATGGCGGAAAAGGCCGTGACGTATCGCCGCGTCGAGAATATCACCGGGCTAAACGGCACCGCGGTCAACATCTGCCAAATGGTTTTCGGCAACATGGGCGATGATTGCGCGACGGGCGTCTGCTTCACCCGAGACCCCAGCACCGGAGAGAGCGTGTACTACGGTGACCTGTTGATCAACGCTCAGGGCGAAGACGTCGTTGCCGGCGTTCGTACGCCCCTACGGCTGGCTGAACTGAAAACGCGAATGCCGGAAGCGTACGAGCAACTCGAAGCCGTCCGTGTCATTCTCGAAGTTCACTACCGTGAAATGCAGGATCTCGAGTTCACCATCGAACGCGAAAAACTCTACATGCTGCAATGCCGCGCCGGCAAGCGTTCGCCGCAGGCCGCGTTCAAAATCGCCGTCGACCAGGCGACCAAGGGCCTGCTCAGCGAAAGCCGCGCCGCCGAACTGGTCAAAAAGAAATACCTGCCCAAGAGATTCGCTGCCGCGGCGACCCAGCCGGTTATCAGTAAGGACGAGGCGATACAACGAATCACGGCCGAGGACATTGAACGATTGTTTTATCCGGTCATTTCTTCCGAGGTCGCCCGTTCGGAACTGGAAACCAAGAAGTTGGGTGAAGGCATTAGCGCGGTACCAGGGGCCGCATGCGGTGAAGTTGTGTTCTCCGCGGACGCCGCCGAGGTTCGAATGAACGCCGGCGCCCAAGTGATTCTGGTTCGAAAAGAGACGTCTCCCGAAGACGTGGGGGGCATGTACGCGGCGGTGGGGATCTTGACGGCGACGGGCGGCAAGACCTCGCACGCGGCGGTGGTGGCCCGGGGCTGGGGCAAGTGCTGTATCGTCGGCTGCGACGCGCTGATCGTCGACTACGACGCGTGCGAGATGTCATTGAACGGGACCGTGATCCGCGAAGGAGAATTCATCACGCTGGAAGGAAGCGCGGGCGAAATCTACAAAGGTTCAGTGGCCCTTGATCGGCCGACCGCGCCGCCGGAATACGACACGCTGCTCAGTTGGTGCGATCAGCGTCGGCGTCTACGTGTCCGCACGAACGCCGACACCCCGCAAGATGCCCAAAAGGCGCTCGAGATGGGCGCGGAAGGTATCGGGTTGTGTCGTACGGAGCACATGTTCTTCGATCCTTCGCAGCCGGAGCGCATCGCCGCGATGCGGGAGATGATTCTCGCCGACAACGAGGAAAGCCGCAAAAGAGCGCTCGATAAGCTGCTCCCGTTCCAACGAAGTGATTTCGAAGGCATTTTCGAAGTGATGGACGGGTTGCCGGTCACCATTCGACTCCTCGACCCGCCGCTGCACGAGTTTTTGCCCGCCGCGGATAACACCGAGGCCGTCGAGTCGCTGGCGTCGGAGTTGGCCATTTCGACCGACGATGTGCTCCGTCGGATCGATCAACTCCATGAAACCAACCCCATGCTGGGGCATCGCGGATGTCGGTTATGCATTACCTATCCCGAAATACTGGAAATGCAGGTTCGGGCGATTATCGAGGCGGCCGTCCATTGCACGGTCCGTGGCGTGAAGGTTCTTCCGGAGATCATGATCCCCCTAAGCATCGACGCGCGGGAGCTTGCGATTCTGGTCGAATGGACGCGCGACGTGGCTGACACCATCCTCGGCCCCAATAACCGCTCCCTCCGTTATCTGGTGGGCACGATGATCGAGACGCCGCGGGCGGCCATCGTCGCGGATGAGATGGCGAAGGTGGCTGAATTCTTCAGCTTCGGCACGAACGACTTGACGCAGATGACCATGGGTCTTTCGCGCGACGACGCGGGGCGGTTTCTGCCCGCCTATGTGGATGAGCAAAAGGCGGCGATCTTCGCCGACGATCCGTTCCAGTCGTTGGATGTCGGCGGTGTGGGTCGGCTGCTGGAGATGGCGTGTGCCGGTGGTCGGCAAACGAGGAAGGATTTGAAACTCGGTATCTGCGGCGAGCACGGCGGCGACCCGAAATCCATCTTTTTCTGTCATTGGCTCGAATTGGACTACGTCTCGTGCAGCCCCTATCGCGTACCGATCGCCCGCATGGCGGCGGCGCAGGCGGTCATCATCGTAAGCGCGGCCGCCGAACGCGCCACCAGCACGTCAAACCCGTCGGTCGCTCGCGCCAGAGCCAAGGCCAAGGCATCGACCCGAACAAAAGCCGCGCCGAAGGCCAAGAAAGCCGGCGCAAAGAAGGCGAAATCGAAAAAGACCAAAGCAAAAAAAACCGCGGCCAAGGCGGTAAAGAAAACGAAGTCGACCACGAAAACCAAATCGAAAAAGTCGAAGAAACCGGCATCTAAAGCGGTCACGAAGAAGGTCAAGAAGAGCGCCAGCAAGAAGGCGAAAAAGTCTGCCACAAAAAAGAAAACCAAGAAAGCAGCCGGCAAGAAGGCAAAAAAGAAGTCCGCCACGGGCACGAAGAAGTCGAGGCGCAAACGGTAATCGGTGGTCGCAGATTCAAAAGCACACTATGGAACTTGAGAGTACCGAGTTCCAGCCTACTTCGTGCCCGTCGTTTTCGCAATTTGCATGGCCAGCTGTGAGTGCTCGATCCCCAGATCGACCCATTGGTCG
>JADFIX010000212.1:1353-6785 GCA_022566435.1 Planctomycetota bacterium | reverse complement strand
GAAGTTGATCGTTCCTTCGCCAAAACCGGGACCATCACATTCTTCGCCAGATGAACGCGGCCGGAGAGCACGACAGCAATTGACGAAGGTGCAGAGACAATTAGCACGCCGTAGTGTAAGACATTCCTCATTGCGGCCATTACATGTCCCGTTATGGCAACACGTTTCCGATTTTTGCGGGTCATCACCAGGACACACCTTACCACCCGGATCGTCGGGGCAGAGAATCTCTATGGGATCCATGCAGACCTTCGCGGCCGTAAAGTCGGCCGGCAAGTTGGCGTCGTCACCGAAGAACGTAACGGTCGAGTAATCACCCGTGGGCGGGCAGTCTTCGAGGGCGATGACGCTCACACCGAAGTCATCCGCGCCGGCGGGACCACCGAGTTCGGGTTTGTTACCGGCGATGCCCATGCCGGCACCGTTCTGTGAAGTGCGGTAGGCCATCCAGAAGTCGATTTCGCAGCGGGTAAAGTCACCGGCGTTGTTCGGAAGTGCCGGCATTGTGCCGCTACAAGGCAGATCGTGGGCCGGTGAACCGCCCGGATCGACAGTCGCAGCACCGGTACATTGCGAACCGGCGATTACCGCCTCCGGAATGCAGCTTCCAGAAGTCGTCGTAAAGAGGGCTTGGTTCACCAGAAAGACGGTTCCCAGCGGGCTTGCGCCGGCCGGCGTCGAACGGGCTATGATCGGCGTGGTGTAGTAATTAAGTATGCCTGACGTATGGTGGCTGTACTGGACGTCATCAAAGACCCAGGTAGCAGTACTCGGACAGTTATTAGCCTGCGGGAAAAAATAGCCGCTACCAATCGTGTCCGCGATCCAGGTGAAGCAGTTGTCCGGCTTGACGCATGCACCAAGAACATCGTCACACGGGGCGTTGTAACCTTCGTACGTCGTACAGGGTTTCGAGCCGCCTAGGCACTGGCCGGTCCCGACGTCGCAGGTTTCCGCACCGTTGCAGAAAGATCCGTCGTCACAGTCGGCATCGCTCGTACATCCCGGCACGACCAAAAACGCGGTAATCGTGAAGTCGCCGTAGGCAAACGAGCTCCAGCCGTCGACGATCAGGTAATACGTGGACGCCGGAACCAGGAACGTCTGCACCAACGAGTCGTAGTAGCAAACCGGGCAACCGTCGCCGTCACAGGCGACGATATCACCGGGGCAACCGCCGCCGGTCTCTTCATGAATTGACAGCGTGGTGTCCCAGCAAGCGGGAACCGTGCAGCTATCGAAGCTCCACTCGCCTGGAAGATCGACTGCAAACTCGAAGATTTCATCCTGGCCGCCGGCATTGCTACCGCAAGGGGCCAGGAAGTCGTCCGTCGAGCCGATCGTGCTACCGACCATCGTGTCACCACTAGTGAGCACACCGACGTTGTCCGCCGGACAGGTGTTGGCACCCTGTGGGATACCGCTGTGGTCACCGGGCCCTGGGATCACGTTCAAATTGTAAGCGGCCCGAGGACTGGCGAAGTTCCGCTCCAACGCGGACGCGCTTGTGGTCAACGCCACCAACAGAACAACGGTCGTAATCGAAATGATATGATAGGCCTTCATGCTCCACTCCTCCAAACAGCGGACAAAAGAAATGCTTCACGAGACAACTCCTACGACCGCCCGCACGTCATTCGCGCGGCGGATCGAACAAACGACAATTGAGAATTGAATCTTGCAGCCTGCTGAGTCAACGCGCAATAAACGCCGGCTTTCGAAGTGAAGGCGCGGCTTCGGTCTATCGCACCGTCTTCAGTTTACCGACTCAGAGAACGAAATGCAAACATCTATTTCTGGCACTGACGCAAACGCCGGATTTGTGCAGTTGCACGACATATAGGCTGTACGGCCTATAGATATCGCCAGTCTCTGGCCCTCTTCGACGAGTGGAATTCGTATGTGTCGGTGACGGCATCGCCGGGTGGCATGGTCTAGCGAAGCGCCGTCATGGATGGTGCTGGTCCAGTGCAGGTCATTATGCAGATGGGCGATCAGTACCGCTCGTACTGGACAGTGACTCGATTCCGCCGATTGATGGAAATGCGTAATGGTCATGTGCGGACTTCTGAGAGACGGCATGGCGGCGCCCGGGAATACCGGGCTTGGCCATGGCACCCATGGCACTGGTCACGGCCACCATCGCCGATTCGAGGTCTCTAGAAAAACCTGAACCGTTTCATAGCGTGTCGCCGCCCAATTCGACGCCACCCAGCCATCGTCCATAAAGGTCGACGAGTAACTCGTCGGCTGTAATTGAGCGTGCGTGGTTCGCGCCATCCGCATTATAGAGTATGTCGCGCGCTTCAAGCAAGGCGGTTTCAGCCTCGGTAAAGAGCTCGAGTTCTTTTAAATACTTGCCGTATTGCGTCAGTGCGATGCCAACAAGAAAGTGCCCTTTTCCTTTGGATTTCGTCGTTCTACGTATGCACTCATCGTTCAGCCGAAGGAAATCTCTGTATCGATGGGTGCGTAGGTACAGCGAAGCTAGGTTATTCATCGAGACTAGCGTTTGGATATGGTCCTCAGGCAAGACGCGTCTTCGCGCCTCGAGAACCAACTTGTGGAGCCGTTCAGCGTCGTCATAACGCTGCTGAAGCCAGTATAAAGACGCCAATTCGTGAATCGACCAAAGCGTTTTGGGATGTTCAAGTCCATTGACTCGCGTGCGGATCTCCGCCATACGCTCGTAAATGGGTTCCGCGAGCTCGAAGCGTTCCTGAAATCGGTACAGCGATGCCATTTCCTTCATGGCCCACAACGTCTGTGAATCCTCTTCGCCCATTATACGCTCTGCAGTCGCCAACACTAACCGGAGGGCCGGCTCCATATGTTCATAGCGGGTCTTTTTCTTGTAATGAATCACCAAGGCGCGCAGGTTCTTCATCGTCTCGCGGTGCTCGGCGCGCGCGCCCTCTCTCTCCAAATACAGTGTAGTGCTAATCCAAGTTGCCCCGGAAAGAACGAAAAACAAAGCCAGGGCGATTCCCACCGGAAGCTTGTGCCGCCGAATTGTCTTTTTGAGGACATACCACCCACTATCGCTCTTGGCATCGATCGGGTCCCCCGCGAGATAGCGCACGACGTCTCGGCGCAGGGCGTCAGCCGACTGATAGCGCCGCGATTGCTCCTTCGATAGTGCTTTGAGCACGATCGTCTCCACTTCTTCGCCGACTTTTGGTCGATAGGTGGAGAGTTTCACCGGCTTCGCTTCCGTAATACTTTGGATCGCGTCGGAAAGGGAACCGGAAACGGCGTAGGGAAGTTCGCCGGTCAGCATTTCGTACAGAATGACGCCGAGGGCGTAGACGTCGGTGCGGGTGTCGACCAGGTCGGGATCGCCCCGGACCTGTTCCGGGGCGGCGTACGCGAGCGTACCCATGAACTCTCCGGTCTGCGTGGCCCGCAGGCCAGAACCCAGGGCGTCGAGACCGAGCACCTTGGCCAGGCCGAAGTCGAGTACGTGGGGCTCGTCGTGGGAGTCCACCAGAATGTTGCCGGGTTTGAGGTCCCGGTGAATGATGCCCCGCTGATGGGCGTATTGGACGGCCTCCGCGATCTTGGCGAACAGACGGAGGATTGGTTCGGGGCGGTTCGGGGGACGCCGGGTACCGGTGCGCGCGGAATCTTCTCGGAGATAGGCGTCGAGCGGGCGGCCGCGTATGTATTCCATGGCGAAGTAATGTCGGCCATCTCTACTGACGCCGCTTTCGTAGAGGGTGACGATATTGGGATGTCGGAGCTTGGCGATTAGCTCGATCTCGCGTTCGAAGCGGTGTCGTTGGCGCTTGGACGCAAACGGACCGGGGAGGAGCATCTTGAGGGCTACCGTTCGTTTGGTGTTTTCCTGGATCGCCTTGTAGACAATGCCCTGACCGCCGCGATGGATTTCCGATAGAATCTCAAATCCCTCGATCTCCGGAACAGAGGTCGCTATGCCGACCTCGCCTGGAGAATCGTCTGTCGAGAGAACAAATTCCTTGACCAACTTGTTATCTCGCGCGATTTGCTCGGCCGTGCGGCTGCAAATCCGGCAGTCGTCGAGATGGCCACTTACTCGCTCATCCTGCAGCTCACCTGCTACGAATTGCTCGAGCGTCTCCCGCGTCGGACAGGTGGATGTTGGTCGATCTAACATGGTTCATCCGTCGTCAAAGAGAGTCTCCAATCGAGCGAGAATCTCGCGAAGCCGAGCGGCGACGTTGCTTTTGGCGACCCGTGGCGATGTCCCACAGCTTGATCTCTCTTACACGACCACATGAAGCCCGGATACGCCCTTGTGGATGAAAACTCAGCCAAAAGATGTCGTTAGAACTCGCGACCCAGAACCCTTCGCGTGACCCGGATAACACGTCCGACAGCGTGATGACTCCACCGTCATCACCCGGCACCAGCGTTCGGCCGTCGGGCCTGAAGCACAGAGCCCGCACGCCTTGCGGATCCGCTTGAAGCAGCCGCGTGCCAGAAACGCGCGGCAGCATTAGCATTCTGGACCAGCGCTCGTGGACTTGCGCGATAACCGTTTTTCACGGCTCCTCTTCGTCACTTTCCGGCAGCATCGCGCGATACTCGCCCGCTTTGCCTGGTTTCTTCCACGCTTCATACAAATCGACGATGCGTTTCAATACCTCAACCGACTGCTTGGCCACTGCGCCCTTGGCTTCTCTGAGAATGGAATGACTTTCGAGCAGAGCCCGCTCGGCCTCGTGGTAGCGGCCCAGGGCGCTCAAGCACACGCCGTACTCCTTCAGGAGCATCGCGGTCAACGATTGCCCTTCCGGCAACGTGCGTCTGGCGCTCTCCACGGCCACTTCGAGCAACACTTCGGCCTCGCCGTAGTCCCCCATGTCATTATACACAGCCCCGAGCTCACCCATGGACTCCAATGTGTCGCGGTGCTTTGCACCAAGCACGCGGCGTCGCATGTCAAGCGTCTGCTCGAACAAGGGCTTTGCCTCCATAGTTCGACCCTGTTCTCGATACGCGCGGCCCAGACCATCCATCGACGAAAGCGTATTGGGGTGCTCGCCACCCAATACGCGCCGTTGAATCTCCAGCGTCCGCTCGAACAACGCCTCCGCCTCCTCCGGTCGCGCCTGGTCGAGGTGTAGCGAGGCCAGATTGGACATCGCGGTTAGCGTCGCGGGGTGCTCGTCGCCCAACGCGCGGCGTCGAATCTTCAGGCTTTCCGTAAGGAGCGGGCGGGCCTTTTCGGCCCGTCCCGAGCGGAAGTACATGTGGGCGAGGTTGTTCATAGAGGCGAGGGTATCCGAATGCTCATCGCCCAAAGATCGGCGTTGTACCTCCAGTACTTTGGCGTGCAAAACTTCCGCCTCGCCGTACCGGTCCTGGTGCGTGTACAGCGAAGCCAGATTGTTCATAGAAATCAGAGTATGCGGATGTTCTTCCCCCAGCACGCGACGGCGCCCTTC
>JADFIX010000212.1:0-1344 GCA_022566435.1 Planctomycetota bacterium | reverse complement strand
CGGGACCACCGGTCCAGCGTATGGACCACCACCACGTCGAATAGCCCATTGCTCGCGTCCTCCAGTAGCCGGCTAAACACTGGCCGCCCTTCGACGGTATCGACGTACAGCGTTTCGGCCTCAGCGTACCGCCCCTGGTATCGGTATACCAGAGCCAGGTTGTTCATCGAAAACAGCGTATCCGGGTCCGCTTGCCCCAGGACGCGACGTCGGATCTCCAACGTCCTGGCGTGTAACTCCTCCGCCTTTTCGTATCGGCCTTGGTCGGTGTACAACACGCCCATATCGTTCATGGACGATAGTATATCCGGATGCTCCTCGCCAAGCTCGTCGCGTCGGAGCTTGAGAGCCTCGACCTCGTGTGTTTCGGCGGCCGCGTAATCTCCGAGACGTCGGTAAGTTCGTCCAAGAGTCGCGCGGAGCTCGGCTGCGAGGAGCGGTTGATCCTCGAACCGCCTCCCGATCTTCTCCGCCGCTGCATTCAGAACTTCGAGCATGGTGATGTCGCGGTTCGACGTTTTACTCGGATCGACCGCGGCCAACAAGTCGTTGTTCAGAAAGTCATTGATCGCCTTCAGCTTGCGGGCCTCTGTCTGAGCATCGTCACGCGCCTGAGCGGTCCGCGCCAGGGAGACGGAAAGAGCGATGGTGTATGCAACGATGACGAGGGCGAAGCTCACCGCCAGGCAGACGGAGAGCTTGTGCCGCCGAATGGTCTTCTTGAGGACATACCACCCGCTGTCGCTCTTGGCATCGATCGGGTCGCCTGCGAGATAGCGCACGACGTCTCGGCCCAAGGCGTCGGCCGACTGATAGCGCCGCGTTTGTTCCTTCGATAGGGCCTTGAGCACGATCGTTTCCACTTCTTCGCCGATTCGTGGTCGATAGGTGGAGAGTTTCACCGGCGCGGCTTCGGTAATGCTGTGGATCGCGTCGGAGAGCGAGCCGGATACGGCGTAGGGTAGCTCGCCGGTCAGCATTTCGTACAGAATGACACCGAGGGCGTTGACATCGGTGCGGGTGTCGACCAGGTCGGGAGCGCCCCGGACCTGTTCCGGGGCGGCGTACGCGAGCGTACCCATGAACTCTCCGGTCTGCGTGGCCCGCAGGCCAGAACCCAGCACGTCGAGACCGAGCACCTTGGCCAGGCCGAAGTCGAGTACGTGGGGCTCGTCGTGGGAGTCCACCAGAATGTTGCCGGGTTTGAGGTCCCGGTGAATGATGCCCCGCTGATGGGCGTATTGGACGGCCTCCGCGATCTTGGCGAACAGACGGAGGATCGGTTCGGGGCGGTTCGGGGGACGCCGGGCACCGGAGCGCGCGGAATCTTCTCGGAGATAGGCG
>JADFIX010000211.1 GCA_022566435.1 Planctomycetota bacterium | reverse complement strand
ATTCCAACGGCTTCAAGTTCTACCTCGCCGATCATCCTGACGACGAACGGCTCTTCAATACCGGTGATCAAGAAACTGCGTACCGGCACTTCTTGGATTGGGTGGGCGGCTCACTGTCCGAAGAGATCGGCGTTCTCTTCCATCCCAACGATCCAGCGAATCGACTGTATCCTCGTCAAAAGACACTGGATGAATTGCTTGATTTGCTCAATGACGAGGAACTTTCGGACATCTGGGAGCAGGACGAGACCATCGGTTGGGTCTACCAGTATTTCACGCCCAAGGAACTGCGGGATCAAGCTCGGTCGGAAAGCCGCTCTCCCCGGAATTCCTGTCGGAAGATCCGCAGCATCATGATTATTTTCGCATTTCGCTGGAGAACCCACTCGCCACGGCCGGTGCAGGCGGCGACCTGCCGCACTACATCGGCGCCTTTCCGCCGGGCCGAGCACCTGTTGTCGAGCCAGACTGGTTCACTCGCCTCAGGGGAGTTTCGGGAACATCGACCGAGGAGCCAACGGAATCTGTTCGCCGCTTCGACGGACACACGGGCGTGGTGTCCCGCGTAACTTTTTCCTCGGATGGCCGATTTGCGCTGACTGGAAGCGCGGACAAAACCGTGCGCCTGTGGGACGTTGCCAGCGGGAAAGAACTGCGCCGTTTCGCGCCCCACACCAGCGGCGTCTGGGCAGTGGCCTTGTCGCCTAACAGTCGGTATGCGCTGTCCGGTGAGAACATTCACTTGAAAGACGGAAAATGGGTATCGGGAGACGACTTCAGCTTGAAGCTCTGGGACGTAGAAACGAACAAACAAGTGCGCCGATTCGAGGGACATACGGCTGGGATTACGAGCGTGGTGTTTTCCCCAGACGGCAATAAGGCCCTTTCCGGCGGCCATGATGGGACTGTGCGGCTCTGGGAAGTCGAAACGGGTAAGGAACTACATCGATTCGAAGGCCACACCGGTTGGGTTTATGGAGTCGCATTCTCACCGGACGGTGGGCAAGTGCTATCGGGAAGCTCGGACCGAACACTGCGGCTCTGGGACGTGAAAACGAAGAAACCAATCCGCCAATTTGAGGGTCACACAGACGCGGTGATGTCCGTGGCCCTTTCGCCAAATGGCCGTTGGGCGTTGTCGGCGAGCAAGGACAAAACGGTGCGCGTGTGGGACGTGAAAAACGGAGAACAACGCAAGGTGTTGGCGCACCCCGATAAGGTCTTTGCCGTCGCTTTCTCGCCGGATTCACGATTCGCCCTATCTGGCGGCGGCGACAACTTCGTGCGGCTGTGGAACACCGAGACAGGCAAGGAAGTTCAACACTTCGAGGGACATACAGCCACGGTCGAGGATGTGGCCTTTTCGCCGGATGGGCGCCGCGCCATCTCGGGTAGTTGGGATAGGACAGCCCGCCTGTGGAAACTGCCGGACCTCGAATCGAAATCTTCAACGAGGATCCCCGAGCCGCCCCCGCTGGGCGAGTGGCTCAAAGGCCGCAAGGTCATCACCGTCGCTCAAGACGGAAGTGGTAACTATCGCACAATCTCAGGAGCGCTGGCGAAGGTGCTGGACGGCCAAGCAATCGAGGTGCTCGACAAAGGGCCGTACGTCGAGTCGCTTCGTTGCGGGCTGCCCGCGAACGTTGGACTGTTCAGCCGAGTGCGGACATCCGTTGTCATTCCCGACTGGTCGCAAGGAGGATGTTCGCTCAGTTGCGCGGACGGCTTCCGTTTGGCGGGGTTCAACATCGTCGCGCCCGTTGTGCCGAAGGAGCTTGAATCTTCCGACGTCCTGCATATTCGCGGCTCAGGCGACATTGTCGTCGAGGGCTGCCGCATCATCTACGATCCGCAAGTCGATCGGCCGCCGCCTTGGCGAGACGGTCCGGTCCACGACGACCACAAGGCGATTCGATTCACGCCGATCAGCAAGATGCGGGCAACAATTCAAGACAATCACCTGGAAGCGACGATTCGATTCGGCGATGAGTTTGACGGTGAGATACTCGTACAGCGGAATCGGATTCTGGTTTATCAGGGAATCGTGACGCCCAAATATGCTGACCGCATCGTCATTCGCCACAATTTTATTCACGCGGGGAATTCGATCGTCTGGAACACGCTCGAGCCGGAAGAGGCGGCGACGACGAGAGACGCGCCGCATCTGATCTGCAATAACGTCCTGGACTCAACGCATCCTCCTATGCTTGTGCGGATAAAAAACGTTGGTCACCGATCGAACCCGGACGATCCGCCGATGGCCGCGCATGTTTGGGTGATGAACAATGTTCTCCGCGCCGCGTTTAGCGGCGGTATTCTTGTCGCCAAGGCCGATTGGGAGACTCTCCAGGAAACGTGGCGCGTTGATTACAACTGCTATCTCAACGGGACTCGCGACTTTGGCCACGTCATCTCGATTCCTTTGGGGGATCACGACCGAGTCCTATCGTCGCCGTACCTTTCGCTCGATGCGACCGATGCGAGTTACTACCGGATACGTGAGGACACGGAACTCGGCGTGTCGGGTGCTGGAACCGAGATAATCGGTTTGCCGAAATACATTGGCCCACTGCCGCCCGGCCCAGCGCCGAAAGAGGGCGACTGGTTCACGGAACTGCTCGCGGCCGATCGAGAGGCGCGCGAGGAACCGGGCTAAGATCTGGCCCGCGGCTGGAGCAGGACTGCGGCCTGGCAGGAGGGGCGCCTGACGATGTGCTGGTCGCCGGAGCGGGGGGCGGGGCGCTGAGGGGGAGCGCTGGAGCGTGACTCAGCCAGAGGGGACGAGGGACGCGAGTGGATTCGCTGGTTGCCGTATAACGTCACCGTTCACCGGGCCGCGGCGAGCGATGTTGATTTCAGAACCCGCGCGGCCCGCGGCTCCGTGTGCAATGGTTTGTTATGTGACCGGTGCCAATGTATTTCGTTGTTGATCCGCGGTTCGTGCTAGGGATGACAGTGACCGTATTACTGCCTTGAATCGCTCTGCGAAAAGCGAGTCGTCGCCACCGGGAGAGATTTCAATAATCTGTGGAAGTTGTTGATAACTCCGACGTTCGCCCATCAGTTGTGACGTCGTTCGCAATACCGCAAGTTTTACAGTAACGGGAACAACATCACCATGCGCCGGGAGCAGCCCCTCAAGTTGCTGCGCGACGTTAGTGATCCCCACGTCAAACAGCGAATGGTATTTCTTCCACTGTTCAACGGAGTACTTGTGGTGGGCAAATTCTGAAAGCATGTCCCAGACGTCTCCACTACGTTCAGCGGAACTGTACTCGGTGTTTCTGAAGTGACCCGGATACTCGGCCATGTAATGCACTATCCATGCGTGCGGGGCCAGCTCGATTTCAAGTAGCACTTGTTGTTGATATTCGATTTGGTGGGTCTGATCACCATCGGGCGATAACCTTCCGCGAACAATGGCGCGCCAGCTCTCGTTGTACTTTCGGATCAGGTCTGGAGAAAGGTTGCGAGCAAACGCGTGGTTGGTGTGCGCCTCGCTCTGGTGGTGACTTGGACCGTCTCTATGAGGTGGTCCGCGACGGCGGAAAGAGAAAGCTCAAACGCCTCTTGAGAAAAACCGGCGCCTATACAGACGGCGCTTGCCTCATCTCAACCACTTGCCTCATTCAGTGGCGCAGCGACGAGATGCGGAGCAAGTGCATTGAAGTTCAGAAAGGCAGGGCGGGAGATGACGGATACGAATCGCGATGGGCCCAGGCGTTGGAATATCGAGACCGCATCAAAATGGGCGAGACGTTTCCGCCGCTGCACGTTGCCTACGTTAAAGATGGCTGCGCTAGGCTAATTGATGGCGCGCGACGATGCATGGCGCTATTGGAGGCAGGGCATCCCAGGCATGACGTAACAATCATATTCCCGCAATCGCTTCTTCAGCACGATGTCGACTAACACACCCCCCCGGCCGAAAACGCGAAAACAGCGAGAAACAGGGCGTTTCCCGGAAAACGCAAATCCTGAAAAAATACCAACACCGGATGGTAACTCATAATCGGCCGCCGCTGGGGGCCCCCTCACTTCTTGCGGCGACCCTTCACCTTCCCCCTGGCAGCAGGCGTTTTCTTTTTCGTGCGCGCCTTGTTCTTCGGCGCGCTCGTTCGCTTCTTCACGACCAACTCCAGGCCGAGCACGGCGGCAATTCTGTCGACTGAATCGATGGACACGTTGGGTCGCGTCCCGTCCATGAAAGCGGCGATTGTCTTCCAGTCGATGCCGGCATCCTTGGCGATTCGATAGTACGTCATGTCCGACGATGCGATGGCTTTCTCAAGCTGCGCGCTAACGGTCATCGATTCATCTTTCTGAAAAGTTTTCTGGTGACGCATGGCCAATGCCCGACACACTATAGGGCAAATGCCAAGTCAGGTCAACAAGTTTTCTGCTTGACATACAAGACATATGCCATACATTCACCATCAGTAACGCGGAAACAACACCCGATTAACCACGAAACAAGGGAGAAAGAACGATGCAACTATGCGAACAATACCGCCCGAAAACATGGGACGACGTCGTCGGCCAGGACAAAGCCGTTCGCAAAATCCAGGCGCTGGCCAATCGCGGCGGGCTTTCGGGGCGCGCATTCTGGCTGAGCGGCCAATCAGGCACTGGCAAGACGACCATCGCGCGCCTTATCGCGGCAGAGGTTGCCGACGAGTGGTGCATCGAAGAGGTTGACGCAACCGGCTTGAGCGCGTCACGCATCGCCCAGCTTGAACGCGAGTCGCAGACGCGCGGACTCGGCAAGGGCGGCCGCGCCTACATCGTGAACGAGGCCCACGGCCTGAACAAAGCGGCGATCCGGCAATTGCTTGTGACGTTGGAAAGAATTCCTGCTCACGTCGTTTGGCTTTTCACGACCACCAACGACGGCCAGCAATCTTTGTTCGATGATTGCGACGACCTAAGCCCGTTGCTGTCCCGTTGCATCCGCATCGAATTGGCGCGCCGCGACCTGGCCAAAGCGTTCGCCGAATGCGCCCGGACGATCGCGCAGGCGGAGAATCTGGACGGCAAGCCCGTGGCGGCCTACGTCAAGCTGGCCCAGACGCATCGCAACAACCTTCGGGCAATGCTGCAATCGATTGAATCTGGCGAAATGCTGGACTGAGGCGCCGACGGTCGGCGCATAGGCGAGCCCCCGAACGGCTGCAACCGTTGGGGGCTCTTGGTAACCGTTTTCCCTTGAGAGGAGTAGTCACCAAATGCGATTCTACGGCAAAGCAGAAGAAGCCGCTACGGCCATCCTGGACGCATTCCAGGCCGGCGACGTCCCAAAGGCACTGGCGCCCGTGTTCATCAACCGAAAAGACGACGCGCCATGCCGCCGCTGGTCATGGGCAAACCAGTTGATTGCGGCCATCCACGGACACAGCGACGCCCGCGGCTTCCGCCAATGGCAGGACGTTGGCCGCAACGTCAAAAAGGGCGAGAAGTCTTTTCAGATTCTCGCGCCAATGACAAAGAAAGTCGAGCGCAAGGATAAGGTCACGGGCGAAGTGACCGAAGGCGTCGCCGTGTTTGGCTTCCGAGCCGTCGCGGTGTTCGGTGCCGAGCAAACCGAAGGCGACCCGCTGCCCGATCTGATGATGCCAATCACGGTGACGCGCTGCGCCTTCATGGCGTCGGCCAGCCGTGACTTCGCGCCGCAACACCACAACACCTGGTACTGCCACAACAAGAGCCAGGTCCGCGAGATGTTCCTGGGAACCCACTTCAACCTGGGAATGCTGTCGCGTTTCATGACCGACTACGGCGGTCCGCTCAGCACCGTGCGTCGCATCCAGCTCCAGATGATGCGAATCATCGGAGCCGGCGAGGACTACATGATGTCGGGCGCCATCACCCGGAAGTGGGAAGAGGACGGCGAGAAGCGCATCGACATGGACATCGCCATCCAGACCCAGCTCGGGCCGGCGTATCGTTGCAGCGGAACCCTGGCCCTGCCTTCCAGACGGTAGAGCTAGGGGGTAGAGATCTCCCGTTCCAGCGCTTCGATCTCCGGCGAGGCGTAGCCGATTTCGGCCAGGACGTCGCGTGTATCTTGCCCGACCGCGGGCGCGGGACGTCGGAGGGTGCCGGGTGTCTTCGACATCCTGAAGAGGATTCCCACCTGATCCTCGAAGCCTTCGCCGAGCTCGGCCCCTGAGAGGATGGCTCCCCGCTCTCGGTGGTTTCGGTCCGCCATGACCTCATCAAGCGACAGAACGGGGGTCACGCACGTCTCTTTGAACATGAGCAGCTCGATCCACTCGTCCCGCTCCCGGGTTCGGAACACTTGACGCAGCTTCTGGATCTGCGCGCCGGCCTCGGGCGAGCCGGGTTTCACATGTTGATGATCCGCGAATTCCCCGACGCCGATCAAGCGACAGAGGTTCGCCCAAAACCACGGCTCGAAGGCACCAACGGACAGGTACTTGCCGTCCTTGCACTCGTAAATGTTGTAGTAAGCTGACTCGCCCGACAGCGTGGTCTGGCCGCGCCGCGGTGAGCGACCGGTTTCGACGGCGTCGTTCAGCTGAAGCAACATCATGTTCAGCAGCGTGTCGACCATGGCGAGGTCGACGTACTGCCCTTCACCGGTTCGTTCCTTGTGGAAGAGCGCCATCACGATGCTCAAAGCAGCGCTGATGCCTCCGGCATCATCGGCAATGGCGTTGCCGGGAATCTTGGGCGGTCCATCAACGTCGCCCGTCATGTGGAGAATTCCGGTCAGGCCCTGGTAGTTGAGATCGTGGGCCACGACCTGACTGTAGGGACCCTCCTGA
>JADFIX010000210.1 GCA_022566435.1 Planctomycetota bacterium | reverse complement strand
AACTTGAAAGGCTGCCTCGAAGAAGTGGCGTAATCCTATGGAACCGTTCGCAATTTCAACTAAGAATGGCATTGACCCGTCGGGTCCACCCCACGACGGAGATGCAATTTGCGTCCGGCGCAAGCGCCCACCAATTCGAACCAACGGCCGTCACGCCGTTCACGAGTGTGGCGGACAGTTCTATCTGTATGTCGTAACCCACGCCCACGTTCTCTGCATCGTCTCCGCGGTGATCGATCGATAGGTAGCGGATCTTGAGGATGTCGTGTGGCGGCGGTGGTTGAATCGGCGATGAAAAGGCGCACGAATCCGGAAATCGGTTGTCGCAAATGTCGCAATCGTCCGGAAGTCCGTCGCCATCCGTATCGATCGTATCATCACTGCCGGGGCAGCGGTCGCAATCATCAGGCACGGAATCGGCATCCGCATCCATGCGATCATCGCTGCCGGGACAAAGGTCGCATCCATCGGGCACGCCGTCACCGTCGCTGTCGATAGTGTCATCGCTGCCGGGGCATACATCCGCCGACTCGCAAACCCCGTCGCCGTCGGTATCGTCCGGATCGTCGCTCGGGCACGGGTCGCAATCGTCCGGCACGCCGTCGCCATCCATGTCGAGGTTGTCGTCACCGCCTGGGCAAATATCCTCCGAATCGCACACGCCATCACCGTCGGTGTCGTCGGAAAACTCGTGGGGCCCGATGTCGACGTTCGGTGGCTCGCCCCCACCGGTGTCCACGGTATCGCAATCGTCAACGCGGCGCGGCAACCCCTCAATATCCGTAGCGATGCCGATCGAAATGACAATGCCATTATCACCGGCGTCAATACATGGCGACCCGGGGCTCAGATGCAGATTGTCGTCCTCGGTGCCGACGATTGCATCCGGTCCGGCCACATCGACAAAGAGCGGATCTACATCAATATTGCCTTCACCAGTGAACCCCCCCTCGACGTTGCTGTACGTGACTTCGGGAGCGAGCTCCGGCACCTCAGCGTCAACGAAGATTTGATTTGGACTTCCGCCGGCCGTGTTTCCTATCAAAATGGAATTCGCGATCCTCCGAATGCCCGCCGGGTTGTCCAGCGGCTTCCAATAGATGCCGCCGCCCGTGTCCACCGCGTAATTGTTGACAAACAGGCAATTGACGATCGTCGCTTCTTGATCCCGGTCGCTGCCCGGCATGGCCAAAGCGCCGCCTGACCGTGAAGGTGCGACGGGCGATAATTCAGTCGCGGCGTTACCGACAAAAACCGAATTCACGACGGTTGGCGTACCCCCGACGTTTGAATAGGCGCCGCCCATTTTTGCGCGATTTCCGACAAAAGTGCAGTTGCGAAAAACAGTGTCGTTGTGCGAATCATACATGGCGCCGCCGTACCCATCCGTGCGATTGTTTATGAAAGTGCAACGATTGATCTTCATTGACGCAAATCGCCCCAAGCTAAGGAACAAGACAAGATTCTGCGTACCGATAGCGCCGCCGAATCCACCGAGTCCACCGGCCGCTAGGTTATTCTCAAAGGTACATTGATCTAGCCGCGTATCCGTGTCGAGATTGTACAAAGCCCCGCCTAACGAAACGTCCGGATTAAGCGAAGAATTTCGAAAAAACATGCAGCCTTCAATATAAGGACCGTCAGGCGCGCTTGGATGTGCTTGCACAAATAAGGCGCCGCCCCAGACTCTCGCCGAGTTCCATTCGAATCGACAGTTCCTGATCATCGGCTCACTGGGAACAGGCGTTGGCCCATCCACGTACCGCACGTACATGCCCGCGCCATATTGCCGCGGCCCATTATGCTGGAATGATCCGTTCGCGTGCCCACCCGTTACGATAAACCCATCCAACACGGTGGCCGAACTCATGCCATCCGCCGTAACGACGGTATAGCTGTTGTCGTCGATCATCGTTTTAACGACACATGCACCGCTCACGCAGTAGCGGCCGTTGAACTGGCACTCGCCGTCCGTGTTGCAATTCACCGGCTCGTCGTTGCCAAGCAAATCGCCGGAGAGAATGCTCTGGTGCGTTTGAAAATCACGATCCGCAAGCGCCGACTCGTTGCCGGCAAACCCTCCGTAAAGCTCTACCGCATCTTTGAGCACAATCGAAGCGTTACGATCAAGCGGCGGACCAACGCCATCCGGATAATAAACACCGGCCGCCACCCAAACTTGATCGCCGCTACTTGCCTGCGCGATCGCGTCTTGCACGGTGACGAATGCGTCGTTCCAACTCGAGCCGTTATTCGCTCCGCTCGCATCGTCGTTAACGTAGATGACTTGTCCGGCAAACGCTCCACCCGCCACTGATAGAGTCAGCGCGGCATAAAACGGTATCCTCACTCGGTTCGCCCACATTCTCGTTACCTTAAAACAATGTGAGATGAGTACGTGCAAGACGGGAATTTCGATTTGTCCGTCTCCAAACTGCGATTGTACGCAAACAAACCGTCCGATTCAAGGAAAAAGCGGCCTCCTTCTCGATTCAATCGAAACCGGCGTCTGTCGCCGCGAATCACGCCTGTTTGCTCGCGCCAAGGGAGCAATCCGGTCTCTGACGCCCCGGAACAACCATGCCGGTCCGTTTCCTGGCAGCGCCAACCTGTGCCCCACTCGAAACATCGACGATTCGCTCGATCGCAATGGTCACTCACATGGCATGACGGCGACACGCCGCCCGCCGCAGATGTGGTCACGATATTCGGTCAGACTCCTCCCGGTTGACGCCGCGTGCACCAAGCTGCACTATCACGTCTCCAACGCTACAGCGCAGGTTCATTTGTACCGCTGGCTTCCGGCCTGCACGAACCGCGATGACGATGCAGTCAAGATGCCTGCGGTACGAGTTGGAAACGACTTTGCGTTGTCCTGCAAACGACGAGAAGAAGATGAGCAGAAGTGAACATTTCATCGTCGACGATCCGCCCGATCGCACTTGGCTGGCCGAGCTCGGGTTCGCGTCCGTCGATCAAGTCTTGAAGTACAAACCTGAGACGTTTGCGGCGATTAGCGGCTCGTCGGAGACGTTTCCGGTCGAAGTCGGCCCGGAAGGCGGCGCACCGCAGCGTATCTATATCAAGCGTTATCGATATCGCGGTTTGACGGCTCGTCTGAAGGGTATGTTCCGTGGCACGCTTTTCGGAAAAAGCCGGGCCAGGTTTGAATATGACGTTCTGGCGGAAATGCGGCGACGGGGCATTCCCGCCGTCCGTCCGATCGCTTACGGGGAGCGACGATCGGGGGGATTCCTTAAGGCCTGCTTTCTGATTACGGAAGGACTGACCAGGGCGCCGTCTCTGGACGTTCTGTCCGCCCGACCCGTCTCCGACCCGCTCCAGGGTCCGCACGAACGTCGCCGCCTTATCGAGGTACTTGCCCGCGACTTGCGAAACATGCACCGCGCGGGCGTGAAACATGGCGGATTATTCTGGCGAAACATCTTGGTGACTCGTGACACCGACGGCGCATGCCGTTCCCACTTGATCGATCCGGACCGCAAGGGGCGCTGCCGCGACGGCGCCGTGAGGCGCGGCGATACCGTAAGTGACCTCGCCGATTTCGTTTCGTCAGGCATCCACCGCGGGCAACGAACGGACCTGGTTCGATTCCTTCGTGCGTATTGGGAAGTCACCCGACTTAGGTCCATTGACAAAATGATCGCCCGAGACATTCTGCGCGAGGCCCGTAAGCGGGCCGCACGTGAGATTCACCGTCTCGCCATTGGCGGATCGATTGACTGGTTGCGTCGACGTGTCGAAAAAGCGAACTCCGACTCTGAGTCAGTTTATCGGACTGAATCGGTTTCCGGGTTCTTTTCAGCGTTGGCGTGCGCACGAAATCGCCACAAATTGCGGTCCGTGACGGGAAGAGCCCATTTCATCTTCTCGACCAAGACGGATGATTTATCGGACCGCTACACGGTGACCCTGACGCCCGACGATGTACAAGTGACGACCGGCCTAGCCGGCAGGCCTGATTTATCCGTAGAAACTGATCCTCAAACGTGGTTGGCCATCGTCAACGCCAAACAGGACGCATTTGAGCGGGTTCAGCAGCATCGCATTCGGATCGAGGGCGACACCAATTTGCTGCCCGCCATCGCTGAACTGATCGACGATTGACCGCCCAGCGCCCTCGCCCCAGCTTCCGAAGCAGGCACATTGCTCTCCCCGTCGAGCCGAGATTGCACCTGCCCGATTCGGGCCGTAGCGTAACCTTGCGTCTGGCACTTTGAACACGGGGTGCCCGCTAAAAATACTTGCAGGGAAATCGCATGAATCTGTTTTTTTTTGTTTGTATTCCGACACGCTTCTAGATACAATGCGGCCAACGTTATGGGGCATATCTGGCAGCACGTTTGCTGTAGGGTGACTTCTCATGAGTAGGCTTCTTGCCTGGGAGGTGAATGAACATGAATTGGTATCGTGAAAAAACTTGGCGCTCAATGTCGGGCGCATCGGTCATCGGCCTTTTGGTCTTCGGCCTGAGTCTGCAAGTTGCGCCGGCTGATGACAGCGGCGGACTAGCCGTACAGGGCGCTGCTTCCGCGGATCGTTCCGCCAGTAGTGCAAGTACACCGGCGGCCACGCAAGCGCGTGAACCGCTCTCCATGCCTTTGCAGCCTGATGCTGCGGAGCGGCGCCGCTCTTCCGACGCCGACACTGTGGAGGCGGTGGAAACCAGAGTCCACTTTGCCAAAATCATTGGCTCCTCGCCGGTATCGTCGGCGGGCAATGCGGGCGCGTCGCGCGCCGCCGGCAATGGGCAACTCGCCGAAATATGTAGCTGCGACGAAGACTGCGACGCGTCGCTCGGCGACCAGTGCAACATCGTGCAGTGCATCGTTCGCGGCGTTTGCAGTGACGACCCGACCGTTCCGTGTTCCACCGCCCAAGCCGGCGGTTCTGCGGATGCGGACTGTGAGGCCGTGAACGCCGGCACTTGCGAGCCAGGCAGTTTTGTGCAGCGTTGCGATGTCGTCCAGCTTTCCGGCTGGACCTGCGAGACGGGAAACGGCTTCTGCATCGAAGACCGCTGCGAAGATGACGGAACAGGTAACGAGCATTCGGTTTGCGTTCCCCAGAGTTCCGGTTTTTCCGGTTCCGACTTGAACCCTTGTCCGAGTCAGTGCGTGAGTGGTGCGGCCAATGGTCTGCGATGTGATCGCTCCAGCCAATGCCCGCAGGGCGACTGCTTGATCACGAGCGGCGGGCTGTGCGACGATGGCACCGAAGCATGTTACGTGGGTCTGACTGTCAATGGCGCGATCGGTCGTTGCTGTACGGGCGGTGCTTGCACAGAGTCGGACGAGACCACCTGTACGGGTGGTGGCGGTAGCTGGCTGCGCTACACCGATCCCGAGCAGCTAGAAGGCAACAAGTGCATTTGCCCGAAGTACGGGAGCGGTGTGTCGCCAAACGGCACCGACGAAGGTTCGCTCGGGCCTGTTCGTCCGTCGGGCCTTGTTTGCCAAGCCGGTTCCACTCAGCTACCGGACCCCGCCCCCATCTATTGTGAAGACTTGGACGGCGATGGATTTGCCCCACAGTATTGCTTGAAACCCTGTGTCGGTGGCGACAACGTCGGTGCGCTATGCGAGGTGAGCAACCCCGATTGTGGCCAGGTCGGTACCTGCAACAATGGGGAACCAAGTAACGTAATCTGTCTGGTCGTAAATTCCGGTGACGACTGCGGCATTTGCAGTGGCAGCGGTGCCAGCTGTGATTTTCAAGAGTTTTTCCCGTGCCCGGGAGGCGAGGAGTGCACGTTTCCAGGGGGCCAGATTTGCACAGCGAGCAACCCGGGAAACTGCGAGGACGACCCATGCGGCCCGAACACGACCGAGGGCGGCTGCGAGGACGGTTTCATTCAAATTGGTGACGATTACTCGCTCGAGAACGGCTCGTATCTCCGCTTAACCCAGTTCCGTTTCCGCGGCGGCATCACATTTCAAAACGAAGACATCATCTTCGATATTTGGGATTCAACGGGAACGATTCTCGTGGATACGATTCAAGTCGAACTCCAAATCGGCGGGATCGCGGCACCCACGCTGAATCTGCCGCTCACCGGCACACGCGACTGGACGATCGAGGTCGATTGCTACCCGAGTTGCAAACCCAGCCAGCTCGAAGTTCCGCAGCCGAGCCCGGTCATCATTCCGCCGAACGGCTACGTGGTCATGCGCAGCGCTCGAACGGTCGGCACGCTTAACGGGGCGACCGCGTTCTGGAGCCAAACGGACTCCGCGGACACGGGCGCGAACGACGCCACGGAAATGTGGATCGACGGCAGCGTGGTGGATATTACGACAATTGAATGCACGACCGACGCGGAATGCCCTGGTACTTGCGATGGCGCTTTTTGCCAAGGCACCAACGTGCTGACCTTCGAACTGATCGTGGAGGAGGAGCCCGACCCGGTCAACGGTGAAGACTACTACAACGACTACGACTCCAATGGACTCCCCTGGGCGGATGAGGACCTGGAGTGGATCGAGATGGAACGTGACCGGGAATCCGATGAGACGATCTACGCCGGCTCCTCGCTGAACAACGCTCCGGAGCTGGAAGCTGGGCAGACCTACGACACAGATATTCTGCCCGGCGAGGTGCAGGTCTATCAGATCCCAGCTGACTGGCACCAGCAGGTTCAGGTTGAGGCCTTCTTCCCTGAGGCAGACAGCACGCTGCAGGAGCAGCTGCGCAGCAACTACACCAATGTCCACGTCGATATCCTCAGCCCCCACCGAGGACGGGCTGCCGACAACCGGTCCAGCAGCGGCTCCGAGATCGGCAGCAGCCG
>JADFIX010000209.1:1082-6820 GCA_022566435.1 Planctomycetota bacterium | reverse complement strand
TTCGAGAAGTGTGCGGCGGTCGTCCCGAAAGGCGTCGAGCGCCGCGTCGGCTTCGTCGAGGGCGCCGGCCTCGTCGACCAGCGGTATTTCGCCAAGCATGGTGATGATCGGTTGGAGATCGGCGTCGACGCCGTCGGTCGGCAGGCGGTTCTGTGCCTGCTCGAACCGGTCGCGGTTGGAGGCGCGTTGTGCGGCGCGCAGCGCGTCGATCACGCTGCCGATTCGGTCCGCGTGACGAAGATCTTGCCGCGCCTGGGCGAAACATCGTCTCCACTTGGCGCGACGATGGGGCGGTGAATCTTGAAACCAGCTCGGTCGGTGCGGTCGGCTTGGTCGCCGGTGCCGCGGCTCTCGTGCTCTCCTACGCGCCGCAATTGAGCCCGCTCGAAGTCGGCCAACTGCTCGAAACCACAAGCGACGATCTTGGCGAACCCGGTTGGGATTCTTTTTTCGGCGCCGGACGTGTGAATGTCTTTAGTGCCCTCCTGCAAGCGCCGCTACCGACGCTGCGATTCGAACACCCCGAGCCCCTGCCGACGACCATCGTGCCCGGCGCGCTCACCCCGATCACCGTGCGAATTGTCGACGGGGTGGAGTCCGTCCTGCCGGGGATGGTGATGCTGCACTATCGAATCGCCGACGGTTCCGAGCAATCTGTCGACATGAATCCGCTCGGTCAGGGCATTTTCGGCGTCGACTTGCCGCCGACTCCGTGCGAAGAGACGCTCTCGTATTACTTCCAGGCCGTCGGTGACGGCCAAACCGGCGTTTTTGATCCGATCGATGCGCCCGCCGGTTTGCATAAGGCGATCGCCGTGCAGGAATCCATTCTATTCTATGACGACTTCGAATTTGACCAGGGTTGGGAGACGATCGTCGAGGGCGTCGGTACCACGGGCGGCTGGGTTCGGTCCGAACCGGTCGGCACAGTTGCGGGGACCGGGTCAGCGGCTCAGCCGGATTACGATCGCTCACCCGATGCCGGCGCAATCTGTTTTATCACCGGGCAGAATCCCAACGGCGCACCCGGAACGGACGACGTCGATGGCGGCCCGGTTCGTTTGGTCTCACCATCCATTAGCGTGGGCGCGGACGATGTCGAAGTTCGGTATGCCCTCTGGCATCACACGTCGGTGGGTGTCGATCCGGATGTGTTACTCGTCGAGGTCTCGCGTGACAACGGTGTGGCATGGCAAGAAGTGGAAGCCGTGGCCCAAACCGACGGCTGGGAATGGCGCGTCTTCAGGCTAAGCGAATTCCCTACACTCGCCGGCGACTCGCTTCGGGTTCGCTTTTCCGTGGCCGACCCGCCGCCCGATGTTTCGCTGACCGAATCCGCGGTGGATGAATTTCTTGTCCGCGAGATACGATGCGATCTGATCGACGGGGACTTCGACGGCAACGGTCTGATCGATCAATTGGACTACGCGGCGTTTTTCGCTTGCATGACCGGACCCACGCAACGGGATCCGGCGCCCGGTTGTGAAGTGTTCGATTTCGATACCAACGGCGGCATCGACCTAAAGGACGCTCAGGCGTTTCAGAATCGCTACAATCCGTGATGCCCGATCGTTACGAGCGGCGTCATATTTCGTACTCTTGCTTGCAATTGACGGGCGGAGTGGGCAAAATAGGCTCGCTGGGGCGCCGGTTTGCGCCGTTGTTTTTTCGTTACTGCTCACACGCGGTCACACCTACAAGAGGAGAAGCGTCATGAAAGTCAGTTTGAGTATCGCCGGTCTTGCGTTGGTTCTTTCCGTCTCGTTCCTATCGAGTTCCGCCTTCTCGCAAGATGACAAGAGTGGCGGGTACAAACACGCCCCCAAGGGCGAGCAGATGGATGCGGAAACGCAGGCCATGATGGATGCCTGGGCGAAATACGCCACGCCGGGCGCTTATCACGACAACCTGAAACCCTTGGTCGGCACATGGGCGACCACCTCCAAGTACTGGATGAAACCGGGCGGCGACCCCAAAGTCGGGCAGGGCACTGCGGTGAAGAAAATGGTCCTCGACGGGCGATACTTGTCCGAGGACTATTCCGGAATGTCGGCGTTCGGCCCCTTCCACGGCATAGGGCTCACCGGTTATGACAACGCCAGAAAGAAGTACGTCGACACCTGGGTTGATTCGATGGGGACGGGGATCATGTTGTCGTACGGCACGTGTGATTCGTCAGGCAAGACGATCACATTTCAAAGCGAATACGAGGACCCGATGGACGGCAAGACCAAGAAGCATCGCTCGGTGATTAAGATCATCAACAACGACAAGCACATCTTGGAGATGTTCGTCACGGAACCCGGCCAGAAGGAACACAAGGAGCTGGAAGTAATCTACACGCGCAAGTCGTAGTTCCTAAACAGCGGTTCCTAACGATTCGAGCAAACCCACAAGGTGCCCCGGGCCTTTCGACAGAAGCAATGACTGAAACTTGGGTTTTCCGGTGAGGGACGTTACACTCGGTACTCTAGCTATAGGTAGAGGCTCGGCAGTGAAGCCGGGCGAAAATAGAATAGGGAAATGTCGATCTAGCAGTTGCTAGACTGGCGTCCTTCTGGTATCCTCCGCGCTGCGACGATGGCTCGCCGCGCTGGGATCGTGCCCGGGGCGGCACGTGTTGCTCAATGAGGAATGATCAAAAAGGAGGCAAGATCGTGTTCCGAAGTCACCTGAGAATCGCAATCCCGGTTTCGTGCCTTACACTGGTGCTTCTCTCCTGTGCAACCGGGCCAAGAGTCCGACAGGGTTCGATCACGCCGCCGACAGGTCTCAATGAGCCCATGTTGGAACTCAGATACGAGGGCGGCATGATCGCCAATCCGGATCCCACGCCGTTTGTTCGGGTCTATCCCGGCGGGCGGGTCATGGTGCATTACCCGGCTTACACAAAGAGGGCGGGGGACTATTCCCTTCAGCTCAATGACGAGGAGCTTCAGGCGCTGCTGGCTTCCTTCTCCAATGAAGGGGTCCTGACGTTGCAGGAGAAGGATCTGCACGTCATGGCGGTGGAGATGCGAGCAAACGTGATGGAACCACAGATCGACGATCACGGTATGGAGGCGGTGGTGCGAATCCGCGGCGAGAGCTTCATTGCACAGGGCCGTGCGATGATGCTCAACGTCGACCAGACCATCCGCGCTTCCGCCGACCTCTTGCGGGCGGCCCCCGACAGCGCCTTCGAGAGTCTCAAGAGCCTGGCCGCCGGCGTCAGCCGGCTGGAAGAGCTGGCCCGTAGCGAATCTCTCAGGAAGATCGATTAGGAGGACCGACCATGCGAGAAACACTGGCTACCATCATTCTCCTGCTCTTGGCCGCTCCGGCCGGCGCCATCGACTTCAACTTCGTGCAGCAGCCGGGCATGCCCCAGGAAGTGGTCGACGGCTTTGTCCGCGCCGGGGAGCTATGGCAAGACCTGCTGAATGACGACATCACCGTCAACCTCAACATCGGCTTCGAGCTCCTACCCCCCATGGTGCTCGGATCCACCCGCAACAATCGGATCGTGGTGACTTACACCCAGTTCGTCAACGCCCTCGGCGCGCAGGTCCAGTCTGCCGACGATACCTCCGCGGGCCAGTCCCTGCAGGCGGTTCCCGCCTTTGCGCTGCTGATCAACCGGACTTCCGACAACCCTTCAGGCTCCGGCAGCGCCCAGACCTTTCTCGACGACAACGGCAGTGCCAACAACACCACTATCCGCCTGCCCCGGGCTAACGCCAAGGCCCTCGGCCTGCTGGACGCTACCGCCGGCGGCTCCGATGCCTCGATCACCTTCAGCAGCGATATGCTTTGGGACTTCGAGCCTGACGATGGCATCGACGCCGACCATTTCAACTTCGTCTTCGTCGCCGCCCACGAGATCGGCCACATGCTGGGATTCACCAGCGGCGTCGACGTCCTCGACGACAACAGTCCACCGGGGGGGGGAACCTTCAACTCGAACGTGTTTACGTGGGTCAGCGCCGCCGACATCTTCCGTTTTTCCAGCGTCAGTGTGGCCCAAGGTGCCGGGACCATCGACTGGGCGGCCGACAACCGCCCGAAGTTCTTTGCCATCGATGGCGGCATTTCGAACCTCGGGGAGTTCTCCCGGGGCGTGATCCATGGCGACGATCGGCAGGCCAGCCATTGGCGGGACAACCAGGGTTTGGGATTGATGGATCCCACCTTCGCTCCCGGTGAAGTTTCCCAGATCACCAACCTCGATTCGCGGATGTTCGACGTCATCGGCTACGAGCTGGTCGGCAACATACCTTCGTCCGTGGAAGCGGATCTCAGGATCGCCGCCGACACCGGCTTCGCGGTCACATACACCGTGGTGGTGGCGAACGACGGCCCCGACGCAGTGAGTGGGGCGACGGTGGCCAACCAGGTGCCCGGCCCGATCGGCGACATCACTTGGACCTGCGTCGCCTCCGGCGGAGCCACCTGCTCCTCGGTAGGCACGGGCCAGATCAACGACATCGTCAACCTGCCGGTCGGATCCTCGATCACCTACACCGTCAACGCCATAGTCGTCGGTGCCGATAACGTCGCTTCTGTAGCACCGCCTGCCGGGGTCAACGACCCGGATCTCAACAACAACACCAATACTCCGTGAGAAGTTGAGTAGTCTACGCGCACGAACAGACCCGCCGGAACAAATGCGGCGGGTTGGTCTCGAGCGAGTGTCGTTCCGAAGGGCCGCACGGGGGCGCGCAAGAAGGCGCGATCCCGTACGCTACTACGACCGCGGCGGAAATATGCGGATCGCGAGTTGAGCCGGCTTTTCCGTGTTCGATCCCGGGTCATTTTCTTTTGGAAGTATCGTATTCAGTCGCATGGCTCGCGCCTTTCTTTCGAATTGAATACGAGTTCCGGTCGAGTTTGTGAATGCAATCAGCGAGCGTCGTGCGAATGCAAGTCCGTAAATATGGCTCGTCGGAGCGCGTGGTGATCCTCGTTCATGGCGGACCAGGCGCTCCGGGATACTTGGCGCCCGTCGCGCGCGAACTTGCGAACTCGTTTCGCGTTCTGGAGCTATTCCAGCGGCGAAGCGGCAGCGAGCCGCTGACCGTGGCGCGTCATGTGACCGACCTTGATGACTTGATCAAATCGCATGGCACCGAACGACGACCGGCAATCGTCGGTCATTCCTGGGGCGCAATGCTTGCACTTGCCTACGCGGCCGTCCATCCGGACAGCGTCGCTTGCCTCGCTCTCATCGGGTGCGGAACCTTTGACACCGTGGCAAGAAACCACATGGAGGCGACTCGCAACGCGCGTATGGACAAGAGCCTGCGGGACCAAATGAAGCACTTCGCGCGGGAGATTCCCGACTCCGACGAACGCCTCCGAGCTCTGGGGGGGTTGATCCGGCAAGTCGATTCCTATGACCTGATTCCCGCCAAGGATGAGACGGAAATCTGCGATGCCCGCGGGCATGATGAGACGTGGCGGGACATGTTGCGCCTGCAGGACGAAGGCGTCTATCCATCTTGCTTTGTGAACATTCGCTCACCGGTGATCATGATGCACGGCGCTTTCGACCCGCATCCCGGGCGACTGATCCGCGACGGGCTCGCGCTGCAAGTGCCACAATTGGAGTATCACGAATGGGAGCAGTGCGGACACTATCCATGGCTGGAGAAGGCCGTCCGTGACGATTTCTATTCAACGCTGCAAGCCTGGCTCCGGCGGAATATGACATCCGGCAAGTTCACGCCAAATTAAGACTGACAAGACAATGCGCGAAA
>JADFIX010000209.1:0-1072 GCA_022566435.1 Planctomycetota bacterium | reverse complement strand
GCCCGAAAAGCCAACGCTGAAGGCGCTGAAGATCAGAGCCCGGGGATAAGTCCCTCGTCGTTCTACACAAGTCGCTAGCTTTGATCTACGCCACGCCTATGTTCGCGCTTCGCCCCGTTGGGGCGAACAACAGGGGCGAACCGCGAACACACCCGAGGCGTAGATCGTACGCGCGGCGCAGATAGGGAGTTTGCAAATACGGTTTCTCGGTCAATCGATCGCCGCGACGGAATGATACACCTCGCCGTTGGCGGCGTGATACGTCGCCCCGACGGCCTGCCAGTCGATGCAGTTCTGACATACCTCCGGAAGATCGTCCCATCGGTGCTCTCGATGGGCTTTGCGAAATTTGCGCATCGTCGTGGTCCATATTTCCTCGATGGATTGCTCGTTCACGTTGCCGCCGACGAAGCGGCCTTCGTTGTCCACCGCACAAGCGACGACGTCGCCGTTCCAGTGAATCGCGCAGGTGTTGTTGCCCCAAGGGCACGCGATTCGTTGCTCATACTTGTTCGTCAGGTTTTCGGCGGGCACGAATCCGGTCCAGGTGCACTTCTCGCGCGTTTTCACGTCAGCGCCTTGGCTGAGCCAATATTCGGTGAAGGCCTCCGTTTCGTGTTCGTTTTCCTCCATTTGCGAAAATTGGCAGATGATCAAGGGCGTTTCGATGCCCGAGGCGTCGAGTTCCTTCTTACGCGCGAACAGATTGTGTACGCCCTCGTGGACGGGTTCGTACTTGCCCTTGGGATCGAGCGTATACCGGATGTGCTCAAACGTTTCTTTGGTGAAGCCGTCGAGACTCAGGATAAACCGCTTCAGTCCGCAAGTCAGGATCTCGTCGTTCATCTCGTCGGTGCAATACGAACCGTTCGAGTTGAGTACGATGTTCGTCATCCCCAGCGCTCGCGCCTGCCGAATTTTCTTAATGAGTCTCTTCCCCAATACCAGCGCCTCGCCGTAAAACGTCGGCCAGAATTCCACATCGGGTGATTGTTGTGCCACTTCCTCCACGATTTTGGTCCAAAGCTCATCGGTCATGTGTCCCTTCTTGCGCTCGAGGGATTCGTGATGG
>JADFIX010000208.1:5497-6822 GCA_022566435.1 Planctomycetota bacterium | reverse complement strand
ATGCTTGACATGCACATCCGCGAGAATGGCAATGGGGGCACCCAGCAGCTTCCGCATTCGGAGCGTTTCGGCTGCCCGCCCCTCGAGGAGACCTTGGTCTGTGGCGGCCACCCCCGTGTGCACGTTGACGCGTACGAAAGACGCCCCCACAGCCACCGCGATTCCCAGTGCCGCGCAGGCATCGTTGCGAAGGGCATTGACGCCGAGGATGAGCTTCGTCTCGCGCCGAATCTGCGCCGCCACGACGGCCATCGCAGCGACCGACGTGGGTGGAAGGGTATCCGAGAAGAAGGGGGCGTCGCCGAAGTTCTCGATGATGCAGGCATCGAAGGCCGCGTCGACGAGTGCGCGTGCGTCGGCCACCGCCCGAACGACAATCTCGTCCATGGTAAAGATATGACGAGGGCTTCCCGGCAGCGGGGGCAGATGAACGACGCCGATGAGTGCCGGATTCGGGAGGTCGAGCATGGTGGTTCTAGACTATAGGAATCGCACGGCGGCACCCAATGGCGTGCCGTTTACTTGTTTACACGAAATACGGCGACGACATCCTCGATCGGAACCACGTAGAGACAATTATCGGCCTCGAATTCGACCGGAATCGCGTGCTGTGGGTTGAATAGGACGCGGTCATACTGGCGCAGCGGGAAATCTTCGTCGTTTTCCACTTGCGCGGAAACCGCGACGATTCGCCCGGTGATCGTCGGAATCTCAATCGAATCCGGCAGTTCGATTCCGCCCTTGGTGACTTTCTTGTCGTCATCCTTGCGAATCAGAACGCGCTTGCCGAGCGGTTCGACCGTTTCGAGTTTGGTTTTCTGCCTTTTCGTTCGTTCCGACATCCCATGCCCCCGGTCATCAAGAGGGTTCGCCTAGACTCACAAGCTACGACCATTCTAGCCGAGGAATCGTCCCCATGCCAGCCGCCTACCCCATCATCGGTGCGGAGACGTCGGTAACTTTCCTGGTTTTCCGCCATCCGGGGGCGAGCCGCGAACCGGGTTTTGTCCAGAGCGATCTTCCGGCTATGCTACACAGCGTCCAGGAGCCAGCGAAAGGACGAACGGACGAGCCTCAGTAAACGCCCATCTAGAGAAGGCTGCGACATTGTTGCATTCCGCCGCGTATGGGCCGAAAGGAACCGAAAATGCTCGACCCCAGAATGACCAAATTGGCCGAGACCCTCATAGACTACTCGACGGCCATGCAGCCGGGTGAGAAAGTTCTGATCGAGGCGATCGATATCCCGGTGGAAATGACTTGCGAATTGGTACGTGTGGTCCGAAGAGCCGGAGCCGATCCGCTCGTTCTGCTCATGAGCAATC
>JADFIX010000208.1:1322-5487 GCA_022566435.1 Planctomycetota bacterium | reverse complement strand
CACGGCTCGGATTCGCAGATGAATCTCATGGCGGACGTCGAAGTCTTGCAGATGAGCCAGGTGGACGCCTACCTCGGTCTTCGCGGCAATTGGAACATCGCCGAACATTCAGATGTTCCGCCCGACGAGCACAAACGCTATCAAAACACGGTCTGGAAACGGGTGCACCTCGACATCCGCGTTCCCAAGACGCGCTGGGTCGTGCTCCGCTGGCCGAACACCGCCATGGCCCAACAAGCCAACCGCAGTACGGAACAATTTGAAGACTTCTATTTCAACGTTTGCACGTTGGATTACGCCCGCATGGGCAAGGCCATGCAGCCTCTCAAGCAGCGGATGGAAGCCACCGACAAGGTGAGAATCGTGGGACCGGGCACCGACTTGCGTTTCTCCATCAAGGGGATCAGCGCGATTCCCTGCGACGGCAAGCTGAACATTCCCGACGGCGAGGTCTTCACCGCGCCGGTGCGTGACAGCATAAATGGTACACTGCAATACAACGCCCGCACGATCTATCAAGGTGTCGTGCATGACAACGTCCGTTTCGAATTCGTGGAAGGGAAGATCGTCAAGGCCACGAGCACCGCCACGGAACAACTGAACAAAGTGCTCGACACTGACGCCGGCGCGCGGTTTGTTGGTGAGTTCGCACTGGGGATCAATCCGTACATTACCGAGCCGATGCTGGATATTCTGTTCGACGAGAAGATCGCCGGCTCGTTTCACTTCACGCCGGGCCAGGCGTACGAAGAGGCGGACAACGGAAACAAGAGTACCGTGCACTGGGACATCGTGTGCATGCAAGACGACGACCACGGCGGGGGCGAGATCTGGTTCGACGACAACCTGGTGCGCAAAGATGGTCTCTTTCTCCCGAGCGATCTCGAACCGCTGAATCCCGACCACCTGAAATAGAAGTCGCTTGCGTTGAATCCGTGGATGCAGGCGGCGAGGGACGTCGAGTCGGCGTATCGAAATGTTCAGCCGCCGGCGGTTTACAGTAAAGGATGCTCTGAGACGTATCGCCCGCGGCATCCGGTTGATGGCGTATGTTTCCGCGTAACTTGTGAAATACCCCCTGTTGACGAAGCGTCGCTCGGGCCGTGGGAATTTTAGTCCCACGCTCAGGAAACGGGGATTCAGACCACCCACTTTTTTTTCGTTGCAAGGCAAGACATTCTTGACGCAGACTGACGTCGGCATAAAATTTTCCGGAAATTCCGCGGTTTGATCCGGTTGGGGCGCTGCCGCTGGCTACCGAGGACACGTTTTTCGGAAACCCCGAGATGACCGCAGGGTAGCAGTTGTGTTCATTGGGCGGATTGTGGGAATGTCCGATCACCAGCTTGCTTATGATTCTGATGGTCTTCGCGCACCGTCCACGGGACGTGGATGGGTGGCACTCGTATCCACCGCCGACGACGATCTCGCCGAACGCTACAGGCGCCTTCTCGAGAGGGCGGAAATCCCCTTCTTGGTTGAGGATACCATACCGCATGTCACGAGTGACACAGAACCCACCCGGACAATCGCCGTCCACGTGCCCGAAAGTTGCCTCGATCGTGCCAGCGAGGTCGTCGCTCGTGATCATGCCGAGGCTTCGGACGGCTCGAACGAAGAGGATGAGATCCTTGATGACGATGACGACGATCGCCTGGACGACGATCCCGTTGATGATGACGACGATCCATTCCTAGACGATGGCGACGACGACGACCATTTCGATGACGACAGTGACGATCATTCCCAGGGCGAACCCGACGAGCCATAGCTTGCAGTCCGATAGTGGTCCGCGGTGGGCCTCGCCCTACCGGTCAGGCCGCTGACACTTGCGCCGCACAATCACCGATAAAATGGGGCGTGGGAAGTGGCAGAATCGCAAAGTTCGGCCACGTCAAGGGTCCTTCTCCATTGACCGATGCTTTCCGTATGAGCGAAGAATCCTATACAGGGAAGAATCGTCGATCGGAATCGCGAACTCGGCAGGACGCCGTGGATCGTCGGTCCGGCATGGATCGGCGCCGCGGGCCCGGACGCCGACGCGGAGAAGTCCGGCGCGCCGCGGAAGAAGGGGAGATATCGGGCGAACTTCTCGAATTCATTATGGCGATCGACGAGTACAAGAGGATTAACGAGCGGCCGTTTCCAAGTTGGTCCGAGATTTTCGAAATCGTGCAGTATCTCGGCTATCGCAAAGTGGCCGAACGTGCCGTGCACATCAATACGGCGAGCGGTTCCGAGGTGCTCGCATCGGAAGCGGGCGGCGCGGAAGCCGAAGCCGCGGCAGCGGCGTGTGCCACGGCTCCGTCGTTGGAATAGTCACCGCGCCATCCGACCGCCCGAGTATCAGTTCGTTCCCGCCTCACGGTCTGACCGAAACCGCAGTCGCTACGACTGACGCTTCGTCCATTCGCATCGACGGAAGGTCAAGCAGTCGTGATGGACGAGCCGGCGTGTGTACTCGCCTTGTCGGCATTTCCCCAGGTCGTATCGAGGCGTGTCGGACAGACGTCATCATAAAGCGCGAGGATTTCGCGGTGGAATCGATCCAGGCTGAAGCGATCGACGGCCAAAGCGCGGGCGGCCTTCGCCATTCGGTGGCGGAGCGCACGGTCGACAATCAGGCGGCGCATGGCATCAGCCAACATACTTGGTTGGCGAGGGGCTACGAGAATGCCTTGCCGTCCATCCTGAAGAACCTCAGGCACGGCGCCGACTTCTGTGGCGACAATAGGCAATGCATGGGCCATCGCTTCAAGAATGGCAAGCGGCATGCCTTCGTGGTGGCTGGGCTGAACGTAGCCATGTGATGCACATAATAAAGCGGCCTTGGCATCACCGAGTAGCGGTCCCATGTACGACACCGTGCCCGCCAGATCGAGTTGCTCGATTTTGGCGCTTAGCGAGGCGCCGTCACCGGCCGATCCCGCCGGTCCGGCCATCACGACGCGAAACGCCAACCCGTCACGTCGCAGAATGCCGCACGCGGTCAAGAGATCGTCTATCCCTTTCCATTCGTCCATTTTGGCCAGTAGGGCGAATTGGCAACATTCACCGCTACGCTGCGGCGATATATCGGGTGGAATGTCCGCGGCGTTTTCGATGACCGAAACGTGGGCTCCCGGCGACATGTCGGATAGCTTCACTTTCCAACTCTGCGAAAGCGCGAGGACGCGATCCGCCCGATTCAACAACGAACTGATGATTCGCCGTGTCAATACACCGGCACGATCGTAAAACTCGTCGAATGCGGCGCCATGGATGTGGAGAATCGTGTGGCAACCCTCGCGTCGTGCGGCGAACATGTCGACCGCGGACCGAAAAAACGAAAAACCGCTGCACGTATGGATGTGAATCACGGCGGCGCGGTGCCTGCGGATCGTCTCACGTAGGAGTCGAACATGCCGGAAGTGACGGATGATCTTGGAAAGCGGACCGCCGCCGGCGTTTTTCGAAAAAGTCGTTTCGAACGGGACGATACGAAATCGTTTATCGCCTCGGATGGCCACCACTTGCTCGACGACACGGGCCATACCGCCCATCATGGAGGGCGGTGGTCCGACAACCAGTACGGTGGTGCGTTGTGTGTCGACGCCTTGGGTCATCGAAGCGGTCCTCACGACGGCGCGTCCGCCACGGCGCGGGGCTGTACCGGGGGCGTCTTGCCAACAGATAGTCCACTCCACTCCTTCGGATTACCGGACGTGTGGGTTTAACAATTTACACGACAGCGCCAAGTCATTATGGATTCGCACCGCAAGGCATCTTGCCTGCATCGTCACCGCGGCTCGTGCAGGGTAGAAGCCTAGAAGCCTGCGGTACGCTCGTGCAGGCGTAGCCTGCGCCGCAAATGAGCCTACGCTGTACGGTCAGCGGCGCAGGGCACCCATGCCGCCGGCGCGATCGGCACGCGCAGTCGCTCGAGCCCGGACCGCCGACCAAGAGATCCGCCACTCTTGCTGTTTGTCGATGGACCAGACCGACTGATCTAGGCGTGTTTCTTCTTTTGCACGGGCTTTAGTGACGCCTCCGGAGTTTTGGGTTTACTCTTTCGGTCGGATTCGGCTTCGCCCGATTTCGGTTCCCGTTTGGCCAATACCGCTGCTTTCAATTCCTTGCAAAGATCGGGATTATCGATCAGGAATTGCTTGACATTCTCCCGCCC
>JADFIX010000208.1:0-1312 GCA_022566435.1 Planctomycetota bacterium | reverse complement strand
TGCTTGTAGCTGAACCATGAGCCGCTCTTGTTGACCAGCCCGTCCTCAATGGCCAGGTCAAGCAGATCACCCTCGGCGCTGATGCCGCTGTCGAACATGATGTCGAATTCCGATTGGCGGAAGGGGGCGGCCACCTTGTTCTTGACCACCTTGGCTCGCACACGATTGCCGATGACCGTTTCGCCCTCCTTGATCGAGCCGATGCGGCGAATGTCCAGCCTGATGGAGGCATAGAACTTCAGCGCCCGACCGCCCGGCGTGGTTTCCGGGTTGCCGAACATGACGCCGATCTTCATGCGAATCTGGTTGATGAAGATGACGATGGTATTGGCCTTGGAAATCGCCGCCGTCAACTTTCGCAATGCCTGACTCATCAGGCGTGCCTGCAATGCGACGTGCGCGTCACCCATTTCGCCCTCGATCTCCGCCCGAGGGATCAAGGCGGCGACGGAGTCTATGATGATGACGTCTACCGCGCCGCTTCGCACCAGCATTTCCGTGATCTCCAGCGCCTCCTCTCCGGATTCGGGTTGGCTCACGAGCAAACGGTCCAGTGCGATACCGCACTTCTTGGCCCAGACGGGATTCATCGCGTGCTCGGCGTCGACGACGGCGGCCACTCCGCCTTCGGCTTGAGCTTGGGCGGCGACGTGCAGCGCCAGCGTGGTCTTGCCCGACGACTCCGGTCCGAACATCTCGATAATACGGCCGCGCGGCAAGCCCTTGCCGCCCAGCGCCAGATCGAGCGACAACATACCGGTGGAAAGACCCTCCACGTCGGCGTTCATCTTGTCGAGCTGCATGATCGCGCCCTTGCCGTAGGCCTTTTCGATCTGCTGCAACGCTCGCCCGAGGGCTTCTTCTCGTTTGGCTTCACGGTTGTCGTTCATGATCACTTTCATTGTACTGCACCTCTTAAAGAACCCACAGGGTCTACCCGAGATTCGCCCGGCTGACCACGGAATAGGTCGGCCCCTTGGGCGACAACGCCGATGACATCAACGTCAATGATTTCACCGCTTGCACCATGTTTTCATAGGCGGCCGCATTCACGGCCGACCTTATGCGGCCGTTCGAATCGTCGGACCGCACCCGCCCAATCGTAATATGCGGCGAAAACGGTCTGCGCTCGTTCGACATGTCGGTCCGCAGCGAGGTCGGCGGCGTGACCCGGGTGGTGGAAACCGAGCACATCCCACTCATGCCCAGCCGCGAGATCGGCGACGGCATGCTGATGGTGGAGCGGGACATTACGGCGACGGTGCTGGCCCAGGAGCGCCGCGAGCGCAACATGAAGCAGCTGGTCGAGACC
>JADFIX010000207.1 GCA_022566435.1 Planctomycetota bacterium | reverse complement strand
GCGCCCGATATGGCTTCGAGGGCGTGTTCCCCATGGACCCGATTCCAGGCGGCCGGTCCGGCGACGAGGGCGACCCGCGCGACATCTTCCGCGTTTGCGTTGAGCACATGGAGCGTTGCGACATTCTGATCGCCGACATGACCCCCTTCTGCGGACCATCGATGGACGTGGGAACGGCATTTGAAATGGGCTTCGCCAAGGTCCGGGGAATACCGGTCATCGGTTACAGCGACGTGCGCCGGCCGTACAATGAGCGTGTCGCGACGGGCACGTCAGACGAAGGCTCTCCTTCGCGGGATGTAGATGGTCTACTCATCGAGGAATTCGGCTTGCAGGATAACCTGATGGTCGCGCTCTGCTGCTCCGATAGTGAGGTGCACCCCAGCCTCGAGACTGCTCTTGACGCTGCGGCAGCGAGCCTTGGCCGCTAGCTATCAACGGAAGAACGCCCGCTCCGTCGGGTGGCCTTCGGACCGACCGGCGACAGAAAGGGGCATGACCAGTACAATATGGTCCCCTACTCGCGCACTAGCATCCTCTGCACGAACGGGGAGACAATGTAATAGGAGTGGCTCAGTAAGTTGGCGAGAACTACCGACATGAAATTGTCGATCTTAGAGATACGTCTACCTTCCCCAGCAATTCCGTAAAATCACTATGGCCTTCGTCGACCTCGAAAGATCCTTCGTTCGCATCGAGAAAAATATCGAGCCGGACCCCGATATGTTTCGCTATTGGGGTCGCATGATCGATGGCGGTCTCCAATGGGACGCACTACTCGAGCACCGCCGCGTTGTCCTACTCGCGGAGGCGTCAAGCGGCAAGACTGAGGAGTTCAGAAATCAGGCGCTTGCACTGCGCGCTGATGACCGAGCAGCTTTCTTTGTTGCGATCGAGGAGCTAGCGGACCACGGGCTCGAGAACGCTCTTGAGCCTTCCGAATTGGCCGTGTTCGAACAGTGGAGAAGCGGCACCGCTAGCGGGTTCTTCTTTCTCGATTCGATCGATGAGGCCCGGCTAAATAGGAAGAGCCTCGATGTCGCTCTGAAGCATTTTGCACGTGGTCTGGGATCTTCTTTGGGTCGAGCCCATGTGTTCATCTCTTGTCGCGTGAGCGATTGGAAGGAACCGGGCGATCGCAGGGCAATCGAGTCTCTACTTCCGTTCCCTCGTCGACACGAACCCGCCCAGGTGGCGCAGGATCCCGATGGCCTGCTCCTTGATCCGATTTTTGAGAAAGATTCGCAGGACGAAGAACCGACATCGGAAGGTGGGCGATCCGACGCCGCTGGTCTCCTCGTCGTACAGCTCTTGCCAATGTCAGATTCGCAGCGAAGGACACTGGCTGATGCGTCCGGCATCGATGATCCCGAGAAGCTTGTCGCTGCCATAAGCCGCCGCGGCCTCGATTCGCTGGCTGAGAGGCCAGGCGACCTTCTCGACCTGGCCGAATATTGGAAAAGCTACGGCCGCTTCGACAGTTTTGCCAAGATGACCCTCCACGCGATTACTCAAAAGTTATCGGAGCGCGACAAATTTCGTCCCGACAACGCCACCATTACCAATCAGAAAATAAAAGAGGGCGCCGAACGAGTGGCGGCAGCGCTCACATTTGGGAAATCACTTACGCTGCGGGCGCCTGGGTACGAGCCAGATCCCACGTTAGCCACTGGTGCGCTCGATCCGGCCTCGATCTTGGACGATTGGACGGATGTCGAAAGGAATGCACTACTGAGGCGCGGTGTATTTTCTCCCTCGACGTTCGGTCGGGTCCGATTTCACCACCGATCGACACAGGAATATCTAACCGCATCTTGGCTTGATCGTCTGATCAGTAAGGGCTGCCCTAAAACCGAGATATTCGACCTCCTTTTTGCTGACGCATACGGCGTTGAGTCGGTCGTACCTTCGCTCCGGCCGGTAGCGGCGTGGCTCGCACTCAAACGGGACAACATACGGGCGGAAATCGTCAGGCGCGAGCCCTTGGTTCTTCTTCAACATGGGGATCCGGGTGCGCTTCCTCTCGCAACAAAAAGAAGTCTGCTCATCAAATATGCCACCAAACACTTGGCTGGCGAGATCGCCGACGACAGCCTCGACCATCGGTCGCTGTGGATGTTCGCGGAGGCAGAGTTAGTCGAGGTTATTTACGAGGCGTGGGATCTCAACGATCGAGACGATTTCCACATTGATCTTCTTCGAATTGTCCGCGAAGGCGCGATCAGCGCATGCGTCGAACTTGCCCGACAGGTCGCGCGCAACAAATCCGCCAACGACTACCACCGTATCGTTGCACTTGAGGCGATGTCCGAGTGCGGAGATCACAAGGGCCTCGCGGAACGCTCACGGCAGTTGATGCGCGCGCCCTCAAAAGCGAATCCGCGGATCGCGGTCGGTTTTGCCAAGATCCTCTTCCCGGGGCATCTCTCGGTCAAAGAGCTCCTCCGGCTCATCGACCTATCACCGCCCTCGACGAAATTTTCAACTGGTGGCTTTGCGTACGACATCTTCGATCTCTGGAAAGCGTGCCCAAGCGCGGTCGCGCGAAACGAACTCGCCGCCGGGCTAGCCGAAATCTGTCTTCGACCACCGCACGTCAATGAGTTCCAGCGAGTCTCACAAAAACATGGGGAACTCGCATGCCATATTGGTCCAATTGCCCACAAGATGGCGATCGAACTGGGGGACCGTCGACCGCCAGACATCTTGATTCGGCTCCTCATGGTGATGGAGCGCGCCGAACGAGACTACATGCCAGACGACGACGTACCTCCGATACGGGAGATCATCCGAGATAACGCCACACTCAACCGCTCGCTCTTTTGGCACGACGTCGATGATCAGCGACTGCACCAAGCCAAGGGTGAAGAGATGATTTACCACTGGCAGATCTTCTTCGGCGAGTCGCCGCTTTGGGAACTCAAAACCTCGGATCTCCCTTGGCTCTATAAGGACCTTGTTCACCGTCCACGCGAGAGTGACCGGCGCATAGCGCTTAGCGCAATTGTTCCTATACTGGATCGCGGGGGAACACTTCATGATGATATCAGCTCACTCCGGGAGAAAATCGTTGGAAGGAACGTCCTAAACGAGGACCTAGACGGATATCTCACGCCACCAGTGGAGAGCGCGGTGGCCCGGCGACTTCGTATAAGCATGGAAGCCGCAAAGCGCGAGCGGGCCAAACAGCAAGAAATTAACAAGGCGTCGTGGATTGAATTCCGCACAGAGCTTCAGGCAGATACCTCTAAGTTAACTGATACGGTGGAACTCAATGGGGTCGGCGGTGAAATTGGCCTCTTGAACCTCACAAAATGGCTCCATAAGAGGACCAAACAAGACCACAAGGACGCTGCGCTACAGTGGAGATTGCTTGACGAGGGATTTGGGTCCGATGTGGCCGAAGCGTACCGCGATGGGATGAAGGCGCTGTGGCGCATTACCGCTCCGGAGCGCCCTAAACGTACGAAGGGGTCGGTGACAACAATCAAGTGGACGACAATTCTTTCCGTCGCAGGCCTCGCAATTGAGGCCACAGAAGATAAAGCCTGGGCGACACAGTTAAGCCCCAAGGAAGCGCTGCACGCGGCTCACCACGGCTGCACGGACGAACAAGGATACCCCGAGTGGATTGAGTCGCTTGCCCTTGCTCATACGAATGAGGTTCTTCCGATTTTACAAGAGACCATCAAAGCCGAGTGGTCGTCCACCGCCAGGGGGCGCTCCGATTTTCTTAACCGCTACAGCAATCCGGCCAGCCCGATTTTTCCTCCCCTAGAGGATCCTCTGTTCGCCATCCTCACTGGGAGGGCGCCTCCTCTTATCAGCAATCTGGACCTCGGGCTGCAAATCCTGCAGCGCCTTGAACTCGACGATCGTCAGCGATCGACACTCGAAGAATTGGCCGTCCGAAGGTTCCGGAGAAGTACAGCAGATCAGAAAATCGATCGCGCGCTTCGTTACCTTGCGCTGCTCTTTCACACCAACGCGGAAATGGCATCTGACCTGATTGTCACGATACTCCGTGAGGCCAAAGGTGCCGCCCAGAAGTCGTTGGCGGAGGGCGTCATCGGGGCGTTGTTTAGCACGCGGGACCACAACGTCTTGGCACCGTTGAATGATCTTCCCGTTGCCACACTCGAAGCGCTGGTACTCATCGCATACCAGTTCGTATCGCCCAAAGACGACAACGTCCACGAAGAGATATACCGGCCGAATGGCCGCGACAAGGCAGAGGACGGACGCGGTGCGATCCTCGGAAGGTTACTGGAATCTACTGGTGCCGACGCATATGCCGCGGTGTGTCGACTAGCGGACAATCCAATCATGCAATCGAGGTCCCGCCGAATCCGAGAACTGGCCCGGGGCATGGCTGAGCGGGACACGGAGAGGCCTGCTTGGACCGTCGATGAAACCCTCGCGCTAGAACGGCAATTCTGTGCGCCTGTTAAGACCGGCGTCGATCTGTTTCGGGTCGTGCTGTCCTCACTGGATGATATTTGCACTTCGTTTAGCAATTCGGACGCGTCGTCGCGGCGTGTTCTTGAATCGGCGGTCGACGAGGATGCCGTTCAATCCTGGCTTGCTGAGCAGCTTGAATTTCGCAGTAGCGGCCGTTTCCACGTGCTCCGTGAGTTGGAGGTTGCTGATGGGAACAAGCCCGACATCGTTGTGGTTTCTGCCTCGGCGCCTTGCCAGGTTGCAATTGAAGTAAAGCACGGCGGAATGGACTGGTCCGTACGTGATTTTGTAAAGGCGCTCCGCGGACAGTTGGCCGAAGATTACCTTCGGTCGGCAACACGACGACACGGGGTCTTTCTCATCACGCACCATGGAAAACGAACATGGCGACACCCGAAAACGAAAGCGGTAATGAATTTCTCTGACGTTATCGCCTATCTGACTTCGATCGCGTCAACTCTCTTGAGAAACGAGTCTGGTTCGATTGAGGTCGCAGTGCGGGGAATCGATGCGTCGCCGGTGGGCGTCAAAGAGGCTTGAATTTCGCGTCACTCAATCTTACGCCGTTACCTAGTCTGGAGACGCCAGATTTGGGAATCGGTTCGGAGGCAAAGTAAGTATTTGGCTGAACAAGGCTTGGTAAGCCATGACCACGGCACTGATCGACCTTCCGTCGCTGTTTGTGGACGACGAAGCTTGGCTTGAAATCCGCGAATCGCTCAAGACCCTTGACAAAACCGACCCGATCGTCGCCGATGCCATCGAAGAGGTCGAGGCGGAGTTGAGGAAGCGCGGCATCGGCAGCGGCGCATGACATCGCTGGCCGACCATTGCACGCAAAGGTGAGTCGTCCGATACTGCCACGGCACCAGGGAGGGGTTCGTGGCCAAGCTGGAGAATCTAAAGGCCGGAACAACGGTCAAGGGCCTGTCGCCGAGCGGGCTGGCCAAGGTCGTCCAGATCGAGTGGTTCGGCGACCAAGCGGTCAAGGTCACGTATGAGGATGCCGTAGGCACGGTTCAGAACCGCCTCGTCTATCGCAACGAGGAGAACACCCTTGAGGTCGTGTCGGCGGGACGACCCTGGTCTTTCGACGGGGACGGGGCGCTTCTCCGCCTGGTCTCGGAAGCCTACCGCATCCGCCTAGCACACCTGTTCGATCCCTACCTCGCCGTCCACACCTCAAGGATCGACGCCCTGCCGCACCAGATCATAGCCGTTTACGGCGAAATGCTGCCCCGCCAGCCACTGCGGTTCCTGCTCGCCGACGACCCGGGTGCCGGGAAGACGATCATGGCGGGGCTTCTGATCAAGGAACTGCTGATCCGCGGCGATGTGGAGCGCTGCCTTATCGTGACTCCGGGCAATCTGGTAGAGCAATGGCAGGACGAGTTGTCCCAGAAGTTTGGCCTGTCCTTCGACATCCTCACACGGGATCAGGTGGAGGCCGCGCGGACCGGCAATCCCTTCACCGAAAGAAACCTGCTGATCGCCCGCCTAGACATGATGAGCCGCAACCCAGAACTACAGGAACGCATGAAGGCCGCCAAGGAATGGGATTTGGTGATCTGCGACGAGGCCCATCGCATGTCGGCGAGCTTCTTTGGCGGCGAGGTCAAATATACCAAGCGTTATCAGCTTGGCCAGATGTTGGGAGAGCACTGTCGGCACCTGCTATTGCTGACGGCGACGCCCCACAACGGCAAGGAGGAGGACTTCCAGCTTTTCCTGGCGCTGCTGGACGGCGACCGCTTCGAGGGCAAGTTCCGGGATGGTGTCCACCAGGTGCATACCGAGGATTTGATCCGGCGCTTGACCAAGGAGGAACTGCTCAAGTTCGATGGCACGCCCTTGTTCCCTGAACGCCGTGCCTACACGGTCAAATACGAGCTTTCACCCGCCGAAGCCTCCCTCTACGCCGATGTCACGACCTATGTGCGTGAGGAAATGAACCGGGCGGAGCGGTTTGCCGAAGGCGACGAGAAGCGGCGGCAGAATGTTGGTTTCGCCCTCACGATTCTTCAAAGACGCTTGGCGTCGTCACCGGCGGCAATCCATGAATCGCTCCGCCGCCGCCGGGAGCGTCTCGAAAAAAGGCTCGCCGAGGAACGCCTCTTAAAACGGGGTGCCGAAGCCCAACTGGCGGTGCCTGCGGACCCGGCGATGACCGCTATTGAGGAGCGGCGGCGCAAGACGGACGATCCTGCACCGGAACCGGTCAAGAAGTGGAGAGTTGTGGAGGCCAAAGGGTTTTGGGAGAGCGGCTTCATCCAGACCCAAGAGGACGTTGACGCCTTCTTGAACGCGCTCCGCGCAGAGTTGGAATCCGCCATTGCCGCGAATGAGCGGGTACAGATCAAGTGAGACG